>NZ_BAAHSG010000028.1:0-31570 GCF_054660775.1 Allocoprococcus similis | reverse complement strand
CGGCACTGGGATACCGGGCGATCCGTATCTGCCTGACAAGACCGGAGATCTTCAAGACACAGCTTCGTGCCCTGTACCGGGCATCTGCTTACGGACAGATCGCCATCATGTTCCCGATGATCATTTCGGTAAAAGAAGTGAAGCAGATCAAGGCGATCATAGAAGAGGTCAAAGAAGAGCTTCGTCAGGCACAGATCCCGTTCCGTGAGGATGTGGAACTGGGAATCATGATCGAGACACCGGCTGCTGTTATGATGAGCCGTGAGCTTGCAAAAGAAGTGGATTTCTTCAGCGTAGGAACTAACGATCTGACTCAGTACACACTGGCGATCGACCGTCAGAACCAGAAGCTGGATGCCTTCTACGATCCGCACCACCCGGCAGTCCTTGCAATGATCCGCATGGCAGCCGAAAATGCCCACGCAGAAGGGAAATGGATCGGAATCTGCGGCGAACTCGGAGCCGACCTCGAACTGACCGAAGAATTCCTTGCCATGGGACTGGACGAATTATCTGTCTCTCCAGCAATGGTACTTCCGCTCAGAAAGAAGATCAGAGAGAGCAAATAGTTACGGGATACAGCTACTGTGAACAGTAATGGCGAATAAGAGTTAGAAATCAGAGAGTTAGAAATCAGAGAGAAAGTAATGTGTTTACTTTTTCTCTTTTTTTTGCTAAAATATTCTCTGCTACAAGAAAATTGTACGAGGATATTTTAAGGAGTGAGAGGGAATATCCAAGACAAACAGCAGGAGGAAAACAATATGTTGGAAAAGGTGTTTAAACTTAAAGAAAATCACACCGACGTCAAAACTGAGATTCTTGCAGGTATTACGACATTTATGACGATGGCGTATATCCTGGCAGTAAATCCAAGCATTCTTTCCGCAGCGGGTATGGATCAGGGGGCAGTCTTTACTGCAACAGCACTTGCATCACTGATCGGTACGCTGTGTATGGCAGCATTTGCAAATTATCCATTTGCACTTGCACCTGGTATGGGACTGAATGCTTACTTTGCTTATACCGTAGTAATCGGTATGAACTACTCATGGCAGACTGCACTGACTGCAGTATTTGCAGAGGGTATTATCTTCATTATTCTTTCACTGACGAATGTCAGAGAAGCGATCTTCAATGCGATCCCAACCTGTCTTAAGACAGCAGTCAGCGTTGGTATCGGATTATTTATTGCATTTCTTGGACTTCAGAATGCGAATATCGTTGTCGGAGGATCTACTCTGGTACAGCTCTTCTCCGTAGATGCATATAATCAGGCAAATGGAGTGGAAGCAAGCTTCAATAACGTTGGAATTACTGTACTTCTTGCAATCATAGGTGTGCTGATCACAGCAATCATGGTGATTAAGAACATCAAAGGAAATATCCTTTGGGGTATCTTGATCACATGGATACTTGGAATCATCTGCCAGATAGCAGGTCTTTATGTACCGAATCCGGAGATCGGATTCTACAGTCTGCTTCCGGATTTCAGTTCCGGACTCGCAATTCCAAGCCTTGCACCGGTATTTGGAAAGCTTGATTTTAAGAATGTATTTTCACTGGAATTCGTTGTTGTAATATTTGCATTCCTTTTCGTAGATCTTTTTGATACACTCGGAACTCTGATCGGTGTATCTACAAAGGCAGGCATGCTTGACAAAGACGGAAAGCTTCCGAGAATCAAAGGGGCACTGATGGCAGATGCGGTTGCAACTACAGTTGGAGCAGTACTCGGAACTTCTACAACAACAACATTCGTAGAGAGTGCTTCTGGTGTAACAGAAGGAGGACGTACAGGTTTAACATCCCTGACAACAGCGATCCTGTTTGGAATTTCCCTTTTCTTATCACCAATCTTTCTTGCAATTCCGTCCTTTGCGACAGCTCCGGCACTGATCATCGTCGGTTTCTATATGCTGAGCAATGTGGCAGGAATTAATTTCAGTGATTACAGCGAAGGAATTCCGTGTTTTATCTGTATCGCAGCAATGCCATTCTGTTATAGTATTTCAGAAGGTATTTCCATGGGAGTGATTTCTTATGTGGTAATCAACGTGCTTACAGGAAAAGCAAAAGAAAAGAAGATCAGTGTACTGATGTATGTACTGGTGGTATTGTTTATCCTGAAATATATTTTCTTATAAGATAAAAAGAATATGGGGATATGCGAAAGCACAGGGATTGTCCGGTAACGGATGAGATCCTGTGCTTTTTGCGTGTCAGAATCGGTGTCGGGGTAAGACACTTAGGATTGACTAGACCCCGTACAAATTGCTATAATGGGAAAAGACAAAAACAGAGAATTGCAGGGGAAAATATATGAATTTATTGACAATGGAACACGTATCCAAAGCTTACACGGATCGTGTACTTCTGGATGATGTGGGATTTGGAATCAATGAAAATGAAAAAATCGGTGTGATCGGAGTCAACGGAATGGGTAAATCCACTCTGCTGAAAATCGTAGCCGGAATCGAAGAAAGTGATGCAGGAATGATCAGCATGGGGAATCAGGTGAAGACCTGCTATCTTCCGCAGACGCCGGTATTTGAAGAAGGAACAACAATTCTTCGCGCGGCAACAGAAGGAAATTATGATGAGCTGAACTGCTGGACGATCGAGGCAGAAGCAAAGTCTATGCTGAATCAGCTTGGATTTACCGATTATGACGAAAAGATTGAGCATATGTCCGGTGGGCAGAAGAAAAGGGTGGCACTTGTCCGGGCACTTTTGACACCGGCGGATATTCTGGTTCTTGACGAACCGACGAACCATTTGGACAATGAGATGTCCGAATGGCTGGAAGAATATCTGATCCAGTTCAGGGGAGCGATTCTGATGGTTACGCATGATCGTTATTTCCTGGACCGTGTGGTGAACCGTATCGTGGAAGTTGATCATGGGAAATTATATAACTATCCAGGCAATTATTCCGAGTTTGTGCGTCTGAAAGCCGAGCGTCAGAACATGGAGCTTGCCACAGAACGTAAGAGAAAAAGCCTTTTGCGGACCGAGCTGGAATGGCTGCACCGCGGCGCAAGGGCGAGAAGTACCAAACAGAAAGCACATATTGACCGGATCCATGCCATGCAGGAGATGAAGGATATTCAGGAAGAAAAGCGGGTAATGCTGGATTCTGTGGCTTCCCGTATGGGGAATAAGACGATCGAACTTTCCGGAATCTGCAAATCTTATGGAGAAAAGAAGCTGATCGAAGATTTCTCTTATATTTTTCTGAAGAAAGACCGAATAGGAATTATTGGACATAATGGATGTGGAAAATCGACGCTGCTCAAGATTATCAACGGAATCGTAAAACCGGATGCCGGAACCATTGAAATCGGACAGACAATCAAGATTGGATATTTCTCGCAGGAGAATGAATATATGGATGAATCCATGCGTGTCATTGATTATGTAAAAGAAGCAGGTGAGTACATTGCAACTTCTGACGGGAAGATTACCGCGTCCCGGATGCTGGAACGATTTCTTTTTGATGGGGCAATGCAGTGGTCGCGAATCGAAAAGTTATCCGGAGGCGAGAAACGGAGACTTTATCTTCTACGTGTTTTGATGGAAGCACCAAATGTACTGATCCTGGATGAGCCAACCAATGATCTGGATATTCAGACACTGACAATCCTGGAGGATTATCTGGATCATTTTGATGGTATTATTCTGATTGTATCCCATGACCGGTACTTCCTGGATCGTACTGTCAGTCGTATTTTTGCATTTGAAGGAGGCGGGAAGATCCGCCAGTCAGAAGGCGGATACTCTGATTATCTGATCCGTGTGGAGCTTGAAAAACCGGAAGACGGACAGACAATTGCAGAAAATATGTCAGGTGCAGCTTCTGCACAGACCGGTGAGTCTGACAGCAAAAAGACCTGGAAGCAGCGGGTGAAAAAGCTGAAATTTTCTTATAAAGAACAGCGGGAATACGAGACAATCGATGATGATATCGCAAAGCTGGAAGAGACGATCGAAAAGCTGGATCGGGAGATGGTTAAGAATGCCACCAATTCAGTGAAGCTGTCCGAACTTATGAAAGAGAAGGAAGAGACACAGACAGCACTGGAAGAAAAGATGGACAGATGGGTGTACCTGAATGATCTTGCAGAGCAGATAGAAAATCAGTAAAGTGATTGACAGATTTACAGCTGATAAAGTATAGTTAGTGAGAATCATATCAATGTATTCAAAGGAGGAGAGGCATATGATGTGGAATAGAGCAGAACTTAAAATGAGAGGCAATATGGCATTTAAGAAGAATTATGTGTCAGCCGTTGTAGTTGCGCTTTTGATGGGAATCTTTGGCACAGTCTCTGGCGAATCCAGTGCAAGACGGGTAAGTGAGAATTCAGATATATATAGTGGAAATTTATTTAATGCAGAAATGATTACCGGATTGCTTGCAGGAATCGCAACAGTAGTAATACTGATTGTCCTTGTGGCAAAAGTATTTGTAGGTAATCTCCTGAAAATGGGCGGATACCGGTTCTTTATCCTGAACCAGACTGCACAGCCGGGAATCGGAACATTGCTTGACGGTTTCCGTTCCGGACATTATGTTAATATTGTTCTTACCATGTTTTTAAGAGATTTATTTACTGCACTTTGGAGTCTGCTTTTGGTAGTACCTGGAATCGTTAAGCATTATGAATATCTGATGGTACCATATATTATTGCTGAGAATCCGGCAATGGATTACAAAGAAGCATTCCAGATCAGTAAACAGATGATGGATGGAGAAAAAATGGAAGCATTTATCATGGATCTGTCATTCCTTGGATGGTATCTGCTGAGTGCGGTTACCTGTGGACTTCTTGCAATTTTTTATGTAAATCCGTATGTACAGGCATCGTTTGCAGAGATGTACACATTCAATAAGCAGAAGGCTTATCAGGAGGGGTATATTCGGTAAGAGGTTAAAATCAGAAAAACTTAAAGTGAAAAAGTGGAGCGCAGACGCTGTTGGAAACATGCAGTGTCTGCGCTTTTATAACTGTTTTAATGAATATTTCAGGGCAGATTAACGTGAAGATTTTGCTGCTTTTTCTGCGAAAGTAGTTGTGACGAGTTCTTCATAAGGAACACGCTCTTTCAGTTCACCGGAGCTTTCCAGAATATCCTGCAGCAGATTGAAGCTTTCTTCTTTGAAGATCAGATCCGATTTCCAGGTGTCTTGTTCGTAGTAACGGCTGACAATGGTTGTAATTGTAGCGAGATCGGTTTCCTTGAACTGTGGTGCAATGACTTTTGCAATCTCTTCCGGAGTGTGGGACTGAACAAAATCCATTCCTTTTTGCAGGGCATTGGTGAATTTCTGGATGATGTTCGGATTAGCATTCAGATAACTTGTTTTGGCACTGTATGCGGTGTACGGGACATAGCCGGAATCAACACCGAGAGAAGCAACGACATAACCGGCATTTTCAGTTTCAAGGGCAGTAGCGCTCGGTTCAAATTCGATGGTATAGTCTGCCTGACCACCGGAAAATGCAGCAGCGGTTGAACCAAAATCAATACTCTGATTGATAGAAAGATCCTTCTGCGGATCAATTCCGTTTTTTTTCAAAATATATTCAAAGACCATTTCCGGCATGCCACCTTTTCTTCCACCAAGAACGTCTTTTCCTTTCAGATCATCCCATGAAAAATCCGGCATTTCTTCACGTGCGACCAGAAAGTTTCCGGCGCGCTGCGTAAGCTGGGCGAAGTTTTTGATGACATCATTTGCACCCTCCTGGTAAGTATAAATCGAAGATTCACTTCCCATAAAGCCAATATCTGCCTCACCGGAGAGGACGGCGGTCATAACTTTATCTGCCCCAAAACCAGTAACAAGAGTCAAATTAATTCCTTCATCCGCAAAATACCCATTTTCAATCGCAACGTATTGTGGGGCATAGAAGATAGAATGGGCGACTTCGTTCAGTGTCACAGAGACAGGAGAAGAACTGGTGTCATGATTGGCTGTGGAAGTGACGGTTTTAGTTTTAGAATTCGTAGCATTATCATCGGCAGGTGCAGAGCTGCAGGCTGATAAAAGGCCGACAGTTATAGCAGAAACAAAAAGTAAGGATATAAAATTTTTTTTCATAAGTCCTCCTGTGTGGTATAAGATTCTCATTTAAGATATGCAAAAAATGTGAAATTGGTGTTTTTACCTGATAGCCAATCGCTCTCCTCTGAAGATTTTGAAACTCCAGAACAACCTGCAACTGAAAGTCCCTTGTTTTTATCATATAATTTATCCGAGTAATCTGGAAGATAAATAATTGATTGTGTAATTACTTATTTAATTTTGTCAGCAATAACGTCAGTACTGCCGAGAGAATTCTCGCAAACACCATACTCCGCCAGATTATGCTCTATCCACTTGAAAGTGGCGGTAATATGAGCATCAGCACAAGCTTTCACCATAATATTTGCTTATAAATGGCTGACAACTGGTTGCTGATATTTTATCAGTGGTATTAGTTATTATCCTGTACCGGGTCACATTAAAGAATAAAATCCATACACAAGAACCGAAAACGGTTTGTTGATTAATTTGTCCCAAGAGAGTAAACTGAAACATAAGACATTTGGGGTGTGTATCTGCGAAAAACTGAAAAAAAATAAAATAATGGAGGTGCGGCTGTGGGATTTTGGATTTTTATGCTTATAATGGATTTACTGATTCCGTTTACAATGATAGGCTTCGGAAAAATGTTTTTGAAAAAAGCACCGGATCAGATCAATTATGTGTTTGGTTACAGAACATCAATGTCAATGAAGAATCAGGACACCTGGGTATTTGCACATCATTATTGCGGAAAGATCTGGTATATCTGTGGACTTATTCTTTTGGTGGTATCTTTAATTGTGTTATTTCTGGTTATGGGAAAGTCTAATGATGCCATAGGAAATGTCGGGGGAATTTTGTGTGTATTTCAGATGATTCCACTGGTGGGTTCGATCATACCGACGGAGATTGCACTCAGGAAAAATTTTGATAAATATGGAAATAAAAGATAAATCAGGAGGATGCCAATCATTCATTGGAAAAAGAAAATATTTTACAAAACATTGATATCCTGAAAAACGTAATGGAAAAGACACAGAAGTATTTGCGGTAGCTATTCCAGGGAAGCGAACCCATTTGCACTGGAGGTGTCGAATAAATCCCGTGCAATCCGGATAAAGTCGTGTGCATAGGATGGAAGATATCCTCCATGGCGGTGTGCCACTACAAAATCAGATACGGTTTTAGGTTCACCAAAACTATAGCAGTCAATCGGTTTTGAAAATGTATGATGCATGAGGTGCGTCCCCAAAATGAAAGCGGCACCGTAACCAACAGAGACCAGTTACATGCTGGCAGGAAGATTGCTGGTTGTCATGACGTTTTTTGAATTTCCTTCAAAGACGTTTAATTTGATGTTTGGATGTTCCTGCTGAAAGAGGGGAAGCCTATTTTTTACCAGGAAGATCAGAAAAAAGTCGATGAATTATTTTTGATTTCCGAAGTATATTGCGAAGAAAAATAGATGGAAGTATAATAAAAAAACTGATAGAGTAAAAAAATCAGGTTGTGGAGGAGAAGATGAGATTAAGGAATATCCTGATTGTCGTAAAAGACATTGAAAAATCAAAGAAATTTTATTATGATCTGTTTGGTCTGGATGTCATTCTGGACAATGATGGAAACGTTATTCTGACAGAAGGACTTGTTTTACAGGACGAAAAAGTCTGGAAGGATGTTACAGGAAAAGAAGTTGTCCCGGAGAATAATTCCTGTGAACTTTATTTTGAAGAGCGGAATATTGAAGCATTTACTGAAAAATTAGAAAAACTGTATCCGGAAACCAAATATGTCACCAGGCTGATGACGTACAGCTGGGGACAGAAAGTGATCCGTTTTTATGATCTGGACGGCAATCTGATTGAAGTCAGGACACCGATGCGGGGATAAAGAGAAAATAACATACATCAGGAGGACAACAAAATGGCAGCGGTACTTTTACGTGCAGCATCTCTGGCGTTTGTCATGGTTCTTGGAATTTTATTGAAAAAGACGGGAATTGTTGAGCAAAATGCAGGAGAGGTCATAAAAAAATTATTGATCAATCTGACACTTCCGGCGGCAATCATAGTGAATTTTGCAGCGATACCATCGATACAGTCATCCTTCCTTTTTCTTGCTTTTTTAGGTATGGCACTGGACATCGTGGGAATGGTAGTTGGAGCATGGATGACGAAAAAAGAGACACCGGAGAAAAAGGCTCTTTACATGTTGGAACTTCCGGCATATAATATCGGAACATTCTGTATTCCATTTGTACAGAGTTTTCTTCCGGGGATCGGAAGTGTATCAGCATGCATTTTTGATGTAGGGAACAGCGTAATCTGTACTGGTGGTTCTTATGCTTTTGTCTCAGAATATATATCGAAAAGCAAGAATGGGATGGATTACAGACAGTTTGCAAAGCGGCTTTTGACAAGCCCACCGTTGATGACTTACGTGGTGATGTTTGCAATGTCATTGTGTAAAATTAAGATTCCGGAACAGGTTGTTACCTTTGTATCACCGATTGCAAATGCGAATGCATTTATTGCGATGATGATGCTTGGTCTTTTATTCCGCTTTGAGATGAAGAAAGCGTACATAAAAGAAATTTTCCGTTTACTTGGAATGCGCTATATTCTGGCAGTTCTTTTTTCAATAGGAATTTATTTCCTTCTTCCATATGATCTGGTGATCCGGCAGACACTGGTTCTGGTCTGTTTTGGACCCACAAGTGCAATTGCGCCGGCTTATACTGGAATGTGTGGTGGAGATGAAGGGCTTGCAAGCTGTATCAACAGTGTATCGATCATCATCAGTATGATAGTCATGACCGGACTGATTGGAAGCTTTGGTTTGTTTTAGAAGGAATTTACAAATACGCAGATTCTGACCAATAATCATGATGAAAAAGAGCACCATTGCCGGCAATCTGGCAAGGGTACTCCGAAAGGTTGAAAAATAGAAAATTTACGAGGCGAGAGAAGATGAAGATAAAATCAGTTGCAGTTTTAGGTGCGGGAGCAGTAGGCTCTTATGTGATCTGGGGGCTTTCTGAAAAATCAGATATCCGGCTTGGAGTGATCGCTGAAGGAGAAAGAGCAGAACGTCTGAAAAAGAACGGATGTGCGATCAATGGCAAGATTTACCATCCGGAGGTGTGGACTCCGGACGAGGCACATGATGTGGATCTGATGGTGGTTGCTTTGAAATACGGTTCACTGGAAGGTGCTTTGGAGAGTATACAAAAAGCAACAGGCGAGCATACGGCAATCATGAGTCTGATGAACGGTGTTGACAGCGAAGAGATCATTGGCAGAGCAGTGGGGATGGAGCATGTGTTACCGGCACTGATCAAAGTGGCTTCACATAAAGAGGAAGATGGTTATCATTTTGATCCGCCGACCACACTTGGAATTATTTTTGGAGAACCATCTGCACCGTTTGACAGTGAGCGTGTGAAAGCGGTGGAAGAGCTGTTTAAGGATACTGGGATTCATTTTCGGTCAACCGAATATATTCAGGAAGAAATCTGGTGCAAGTTCCGTCTGAATGTGTGCAGCAATCTGCCGCAGGCGATTCTGGGAGCAGGTGTTGGATGTTATCGTGACAGTGTTCATATGAAAGCAATCAGTGACGGTTTAAAGCGAGAGCTGGAAGCGGTAGCACGAGCAAAAGGAATTGATATGAGCAAGACCGAAAGCTCATCTGGACGCGGAAGCGCAGTTCCGCCATCAGCCAGATACTCTACCCTGCAGGATCTGGATGCCGGACGCCATACGGAAATTGATATGTTTTCCGGTGCGCTTGTGCGGATGGGAGAGGAACTTGGAATCCCGGTGCCGTATAATGAGTATACCTACCATATGATCAAAGCACTGGAAGAGAAAAATGATGGCAGGTTTGAGTATACTGGGAACGAAGAACCGACCTGGTCAAAATAGAACCGGTTATGAAAGTGGCAGAAGTCAAAGGCGCAATTTGAAGAGAAGATGTACGAGCTGATTCTGGTAAAAAGAACAGCGTAAAATGAAAAAAGAAAGTGAGATTAAAGCATGAACGAATTATATGAAGCAATCGAAAAGAAAATTAAATCATCCGGATATCCGAGACTGATTTCTGGAGAGGATGTATATGATGATATCTGTGATCAGATTGAAGGAAAAGAAAATGGAGAATATATTTTGCTTTCCAAATTTGAGGATGATGTGGTATTTGAATATCACATCACGATTCAGGATGATGATTTTAACCTTGGAATTCTGACCATGAAGACACCGGAAGGCGTATTTGAAGTAGATTTTGATGAGGAATAGAAAATGAAGATTACCGTTTATCTTGGAGCAAATGAGGGAAACGATCCTTCTTTAAAGGAAGCAGTCAAAGAGCTTGGCGTATGGATTGGTGAAAACGGACATACACTGGTTTATGGCGGTTCAAAGACAGGTCTTATGGGCGAACTCGCAGGAAGTGTCCTTGAAGCAGGCGGCAGCGTGATCGGTGTGGAGCCGCAGATGTTTATCGAACAGGATTTTCAGTATGAAGGACTGACGGAGCTGATCGTGACAAAGGACATCTTCGAGCGTAAGGTGAAAATGATGGAATTTGGGGAGGCATTTATTGCATTTCCGGGTGGAACCGGAACCCTGGAAGAGATTGCAGAAGTGATGTCCCAGGTATCGTTAAAGCAGATGGATGCACCATGTATTTTTTATAATCTGAATGGATACTATGACAGTATGAAAGAGCTTCTGGAGCATATGATTCAGGTGGGTCTGTCTTCTAAGAAACGGCAGCAGGGGATTTATTTTGCAGAAAGTCTTTCTGAGATTAGAGAACTTGTAGGGGAGTGATCAGATGGCACTTTATGCAATGGGCGATTTCCATTTGTCTTTTTCTGTGAATAAGCCGATGGACATTTTCGGACAGGAATGGAAAGACCATGAAAAGAAGATAGAGAAATATTGCAGGAAAAGAATCAGATCGGCGGATACACTTGTGATCACAGGCGATCATTCCTGGGGGCGGAACCTGGAAGAATGCCGGGAGGATTTGGAATTTATTGAGAACCTGCCGGGAAGAAAGATTCTGCTTCGTGGGAATCATGATATGTTCTGGGATGCGAAGAAGACAGCGCGACTGAATGAGCTATTTGCAGGGCGTCTGGAATTTCTCCAGAATAATTTTTATGCATATGACGAGTATGCTTTGGTTGGGACAAAGGGTTACTGTTATGAAGGGAAAGATACGATCGAACATTTTGAAAAGTTGCGCAGCCGGGAAATCGAGCGCCTGAGGGTCTCTTTTGAAATGGCGAAAAAGGCAGGATACCAGAAGTTTATCATGTTTCTGCATTATCCGCCGACATCGATCGGAGAGGAAGAGAGTCCGTTTACCCGGATGGCAGAGCAATATGGTGCAGAAAAGGTGATCTATTCACACTGCCACGGGAAGGAACGGTTCGATGACAGCTTTAAGGGATATGTAAATGGAATTGAATATAAACTGGTATCGGGGGATTATCTGAAGTTTAAGCCGGAATTGATTCTGGAATAGGGAGAAAATCCCGGACTTGGACGTACTGATTGCGTAAATAAGAGGAACAGTTTCTGGCAAAATGTCTGGGCTGTTCCTTATTTACTTGGCAGATGCGACAAGACATTTTAGGTGGCAGTATTATCCGGATCAATTTTTGGTGGCTGATAATGATAGACTTCTTCGTAAGATTCCAGTTCTGCTTTACTTGCAGGTCCGGAAGGAATCAGTCCGGTGCAGTCTTGCGCAGATGCCGCATTGGAAAGATAATCGTAGGAATCAATGATCTCCTGATTGGATTTTTCGCGAGATAAAATCTTAGAATGTTTTTGTTTTTTCATGGAAACCTCCTTAATTGATATGCCATATGGCAGAAGAAGATAAAATCTTAAAAAGCTGCCGGGCAGGATAAGAGTAGTATGTGCAGACAGATGGAAAGTATGCAGGACAGGAAGAGACATGGATAGAAGGAAGAATTATGTATGACAAAAAATACTTGCATTATGAGATTAAAAAGACCATAATGGCAAAGGTGACTTAAAAAATGATTTCAAATCAGGAATGAAAGAAAAGAGAAGCAGTAGGTAAAGGGGCGTCAAAAGAAAATGGAACAAAAGCATATGTTCACAAATAAAATGATCGCAGGTCTTCTGATACCGGTCGTTCTGGAACAATTGTTGAACTCCATCATGGGAACAGCGGACACGATGATGGTAAGCAATGTTGGATCGGCGGCGATTTCGGCGGTATCTCTGGTGGACTCGATCAATGTGCTGGTGATCCAGGCATTTTCTGCACTTGCTGCAGGAGGCGCGATCGTCTGTGCACAGTATATCGGGCAGAAGAATGTGAAGAAGGCAAATGAGTCCGCGAGACAGGTGCTGTTTATTATTACGGCAATTTCGGTTGTGATCAGCCTGATCTGTCTTGTTTTCCAAAAGCCGATGCTGCATCTGATCTTTGGATCAGTGGAGGCGGAGGTCATGCGTGCGTCGGAAATTTATTTCTTCTACACGGCACTGTCCTTTCCATTTATCGCGGCTTATGATTCGGCAGCATCGATTTTCAGGGCACAGGATAATACGAAAGGTCCGATGCTCATTTCCATGATATCCAATGTGATGAACATTGCAGGAAATGCGATGCTGATCTGGGGATTTCATATGGGTGTTGCAGGGGCAGCACTTGCAACTCTGATTTCACGTGTTTTCTGTGCTGTTGTAGTTCTGATCCAGCTGCGTCGAGACAGGCAGCCGATCGTGGTGCGTGATTATCTGAAAATCCGTCCGGACTTCCGGATGATCCGGAGAATTCTGAGTATCGGTATCCCGTCAGGGGTAGAGAACAGTATGTTCCAGCTTGGAAAGCTTGCGATTCAGTCTTCCGTATCAACACTTGGCACAGTGGCAATCGCGGCACAGGCAATGACGAGTATTCTGGAAAACCTGAACGGAATTGCGGCAATCGGAGTCGGAGTTGGGTTGATGACGATTGTTGGACAGTGTATCGGAGCCGGAAGAAAGGACGAAGCAGTTTACTATATCAAGAAGCTTTGCATGATCGCAGAAGTGATTCTGATCATCAGCTGTCTGAGCGTATTTGCGCTGACAAAGCCGATCACGATTCTTGGCGACATGGAAAAAGAAAGCGCGGATATGTGTTTCCACATGACGATGTGGATCACGATTGTAAAGCCACTGGTATGGATTATGGCATTTATCCCGGGCTATGGTATGCGTGCGGCGGGAGATGTGAAATTTTCAATGATCACGTCCTGCACGACCATGTGGCTGTGCCGTTTTTGCCTCAGCGTATTTATGATCCGGGTAGTTGGTGTCGGAGCGATGGGCGTGTGGATCGGAATGTTTTCAGACTGGACACTCCGTGGGATTATTTTTTCGTGGAGATTCCACAGCAGAAAGTGGCTGAAGCATCAGGTGATTTAAAATTCTTACATAGATTTTACATGGCGGATCCTTTGGATTTTACATACCTTTGTTAAGATTCTGTTAAAGGTAAGGAATTTGGAAAGGAAGATGTAAAATGAGAAAGCTGTGGGATTTCTGGAAGAATAAAAAATATGGAAAAAAGAGTATGACAGGATGGTTTCTGCTGACGAATGCATTATTGTGGGGGGTTATAGGTGCAGCACTTTGGGGAGTTGTCAGTCTGGTGGCGTTAAAAGGAATATCCTGGCTGATCATATTTGCAGGATATGCGATTGTTTTCCCGGGATTCCTCGGAGGTGTACTTTTTGCAATGAATGCGGAAACAACGATGGATGAATTAGAGATAAAATAAACAGACAGAGAAGCGGAAATATCAGAAATGGTATTTCCGCTTTTTTCAATACAAATGATGTAAGAGTCAAAAGTGAATTTTGACTCTTACATCATACAAATACAAATTTACAATTTTTACAGATTGTATAGAAAGAAAATACGGAAAAGACTGGTTATTATAGAGCTGATTTGGTAAAATAAAGACAATAATAAGAAGCAGGTGATGAAATATGGACAGTCAGAAGAAAGATCCGCTCTATAAGAGTTTTGGATACGCATTTGAAGGTATTGGTACCTGTATCAAAAAAGAGCGGAATATGAAGATTCACTGTGCGGCAGCGGTTCTGGTAGTGATTGCCGGAGTGATATTGAAGATCTCATCGCTGGAATGGTGCATCTGCCTGACGCTTTTTGGGCTTATCATGGCGCTGGAGCTGGTCAATACCGCAGTAGAAGCGGTGGTCGATCTGGTGACGGAAGAGCGGAAGCCACTTGCAAAGATTGCAAAAGATACAGCAGCAGGTGCGGTTCTGATCGCAGCAATTATGGCAGCGATCGCCGGGATTATTATTTTTCTGCCAAAGGGGCTTACGTTCCTTGGACTTTAAAGCAGATTGAAATTGTGAAAGGAGATAGACGTTATGGGAAGTTTAGGAGATGGAGTTAAAAAAGTATTACTTGCAGGGATTGGTACAGCAGCAGTAACTGCAGAAAAGTCAAAAGAAGTTCTGGATAAGATGGCGGAACGTGGAGAAGCAGCTGTAGAACAGGGAAAAGTTCTGAATCAGGAACTTCGCCACAATATCAAGAAGACCGTAAAAGAAAATGTCAATGTTTCTGTCAGGACATCTTCACCGGAAGAACTGGACGAGCTGCTTGACAAGATGACACCGGAGCAGATTGAACAGCTCAAAGAAAGAATTTATGAACGTGAAGCAGCAGTTTCAGAAGAAGAAACAAAAGAAGTAGAAGAAGCTGTAGAACAGGCAGGAGAGACGGTTGAAACTGTTGAAACAGAGACGGCAGAGGAAGCAGCAAAAGAAGTCGAAGCAATCGAATCTGGCGACGAGGGCATGAATGAGTAACAAAAACCAGCCAAAAGAGTCAAATAAATACAGTTCCAGACTGCGGGAGATGACGGCAGTCCTCAGAAAACATGGGATTACCGGTGGACTTACCCCGGAAAAGCTACGGCTGATCCTGGAGGATCTGGGACCGACTTATATTAAGCTTGGTCAGATCATGTCACTGCATTCCGACATTCTTCCGAAAAGCTATTGTGAAGAACTGATGCGGCTTCATTCCGAGGTGACACCGATGCCATTTGAACAGGTAGCAGAAGTGATCCGCAAGTCCTACGGCTATGAGTGGAACGAAGTATTCCAGAGCATTGATGTGCATCCACTGGGATCGGCGTCGATCGCACAGGTCCACCGGGCGGTTCTGAAGACTGGGGAAGACGTTGTCGTCAAAGTTCAGAGGCAGGGCATCTATAAGGTAATGTCCAGAGATATCAGCTTACTCCACAAAGCGGCAAAGCTGGTTCCGCCAGGTACGATCAAGGACATGGTGGATATTAACATGGTTCTGGACGAGCTCTGGACTGTCACCCAGCAGGAGATGAATTTCCTTCTGGAGGCTGCCAGTATGGAAGAATTTGCCCAGCGCAATCAGGATGTGGCTTTTGTTGCAACGCCCCGGCTCTATCGCGAATATACGACCAACCATGTGCTGGTGATGGAATATATTGACGGATTTGCGATCAACGATAAAGAAAATCTGCTGGCAAATGGTTATGATCTGAATGAGATTGGAACAAAGCTTGTAGATAATTATATTCGCCAGGTTATGGAGGATGGCTTTTTTCATGCTGATCCGCATCCGGGCAATGTGCGCATCCGTGACGGCAAGATTGTCTGGATCGATATGGGAATGATGGGAAGACTTACCGAGCGTGACCGGGAGCAGATCAGCAATGCAGTCAAAGGTGTGGCAGAGAATGACATCGGCCTGATCCAGGAAGCGGTGATGGCACTTGGCGAGTTCCGCGGAAAGCCGGATCAGAGCAAGCTGTATGAAGATATCAATAATCTGATGGCAAAATATGGCACGGTTGATATGGGTGATATCGATATTGCGGAAGTTATGCAGGATTTGATGGAAGTGATGAAGGAAAATAAAATTTCCATGCCTCATGGACTTACTATGCTTGCAAGAGGACTTACCAATATGGAAGGTGTGCTTGCCGAGATCAGTCCGCAGATCAACATGGTTGAGATTGCGGCGGCACGGATGAAGGAGAACTTTCTGACGAAGGAGCAGTGGAAAAAAGAGATGAAGAATGATGCAAAAAGACTGTATCGTTCTCTTCACAAGGCAGTGGATATTCCTTCCCTTGCAGCAGACATCCTGCAGGGTCACATGAAAGGACAGACCAGAGTCAACCTGGATCTTCATACTTCGGATGAGCTTTCCAGACTGCTCAGGAGGCTGGTGCGGAATATTGTAATGGGGCTGTGGGTGATGGCACTTCTGATCAGTTCCAGTATTATCTGTACAACCAATATGCAGCCAAGGTTGTGGGGGATTCCGGCAATCGGTGCGTTTGGATATCTGATGGCATTTGCCATAGTAATGTATGTTTTTATCAAACATATCTTTTCAAAAAAATAAATAAACAGGGGGAAAAGAGATGCGGAAGGAGTTTTATACAGGGCATCTTTTTGATGTATATCGTTATTTTGGAGCACATAAAGAGGGTGAAAATTTTATTTTCCGTGTGTTTGCGCCATCGGCAAAAGGAGTGTGCGTATTTGGAGAGTTCAGTAACTGGACAGAGATCCCGATGTATCAGGAGGGACAGAGCGGTGTATATGTGTCGCAGCCGATTCCGGCGAAGACTGGTCAGATGTATAAGTACTGCATTTACACAGCAAATGGCGGAAGGGTAGAGCACTGTGATCCATATGGTTTCCAGATGGAATTAAGACCAGGAGACTGCTCGATCTTAACGGACCTTTATAGTTATAAATTTAAGGATGAAAAATGGATGAAGAACCGGACGGTCGGATTTGACAGTCCGGTAAATATCTACGAGATCCATGCAGGATCCTGGAGAAAAAAAGGAGAAGGGCAGACAGACTGGTATACTTATACTGAGCTTGCAAAGCTTCTGATTCCTTATGTAAAAAAGAATCACTATACCCATATTGAGATGATGCCGCTTTCCGAGCATCCGTTTGACGGATCCTGGGGATATCAGAATACCGGATTTTTTGCACCGACCGCACGCTATGGAACACCGGATGAGCTGAAAAAATTTGTGGATGAGTGTCACCAGGCAGGAATTGGTGTGATCATGGACTTTGTTCCGGTACATTTTGCAGTCGATTATTATGGACTGAAAGAATTTGACGGAACCTGTCTGTATGAATATCCAAATGCGGCAGTAGGTGAAAGCGAATGGGGAAGCTGTAATTTCATGCATTCCAGAGGGGAAGTACGATGTTTCTTACAGTCGGCAGCAAATTACTGGCTGAGTGAGTTCCATTTTGACGGAATCCGTATGGATGCGGTCAGCCGTCTGATCTACTGGCAGGGTGACGAGACCAGAGGTGTCAACGGAACGACACTGGATTTTCTGAAGGTGATGAACCAGGGACTAAAGTCCCTTCATCCGACGGCCATGCTGATCGCAGAAGATTCCACTAATTTTCCAGGTGTCACCAAACCGGTTGACCAGGGAGGACTTGGTTTTGATTACAAGTGGGATCTTGGCTTCATGCACGATACGCTGGAATATTTCCAGAGTGCACCAGAATACAGAAGCAGAGATTATCATAAGCTGACGTTCTCGATGATGTATTATTATAATGAGCGTTTTCTGCTGGAATACTGTCATGATGAAGTGGTACATGGAAAGGCAACGATTCTCCAGAAGATGAACGGAGAATATGAGGATAAGTTCCCGCAGGCAAGAGCCATGTATCTGTATATGATGGCGCATCCTGGTAAGAAGCTGAATTTTATGGGAAATGAATTCGGTCAGCTCCGCGAGTGGGATGAAAGCCGCGAGCAGGACTGGGATATCTTAAAATATCCGCTCCATGGTGCATTTCACCGATATATGATCGAACTGAACCGTATCGGTCAGGAAAATGATGCATTCTGGCATGATTACGATCCGGAGAATTTCAAATGGCTGGACTGTCATCAGGAAGAACGCTGTATCTATGCAATCAAAAGAAAAGGAAAAGATAAGAACTTTATCGCGATATTCAACTTCTCAGACGAAGAACAGGAAGATTACGAACTGGATACCGAAGAAGAAGGAAAACTCAGTGTGGTACTGAATACGGACTGGGACGAATATGGAGGAAATACAAAAAAGAAAAAGACATTGCCGGCAAAAGCAAAAAAAGGGACGCATGTGACGCTGGACCTGCCGCCGTTTTCGGGGATTTTGCTGATGAGTTAGGTGATGGGAAAGGGACGCCCGGGGCAGAACGATATTTCTGCTTTCGGGCGCGCTTTCGCTTGCCATGCATGCCTAAACAAACGTCCAGTGGACGTTTGTTCGGCTCGCAAAAAACGCAGCGGTACTAAGTTCGGTGATACCGCAAGCGTTATCCCCTCGCTAAGTGCCGGCGTTTTTTGAGGGCCCGCCAGCAGAATTATCGTTCTGCCCCGGGCTGTGCTATGACACCAGAACCGCATCGGCGAAGGGGAAGACGGCACCATACTAAGCGCACAAAAAACTAATACCAGGGGGACGGCATCCGCTGCGCGTCGCCTGATATGTTGTCTGACGGGAAGTGGTGGCAATGGATTTATGTAGGATGCCAATTAGTAGATACTATAAAATTTAATATCGGTACTGGAGAAGTATAAGTGAATGATATGAAGTTTACGTTCCTGTGCAACCTATCCCACTGAAATTAAAATAGTATTTTCCCAGTGCGGCAGCGAAGCGCCTCCGCACAATTTGTACTGGAGCGACAAACGCAAGCACCCATGCATTCGGAATGAACCCCATCGGAAACGTCGGTACTTAGTGAGAGGATGTCGTCAGACATCATCGAACTTAGTATCCGCTACGTTTGCGGACTAAGCGCGAGCGGGGGTGAATCCGAATCCATGGGTGCGTAACTTTGCCAACCACCTACAACTTGCAAACCTCCCTGTCGTACGTCATCAGCCCGTTTATTTCATCTTCGATGTCGGAGAGTTGCGTATATACTGCTCCGCACAAGCCCTGTTCTTTGAGTGGCTCGATTTCTTCAGCCATAAGTTTATGATAGGCTGTCTGGAATTCTTCCGGTGAAGAGCAGATCTTATATCCGTATGTCTTGCCGGAGCAGGTATGTCCTTTGACCTGGCAGGTGTAGCCGCCGTATTCGGAGATGACGAAAGCGCGGTCAGATGGAGTTACGAACTGCTTTGCAAAGTAATTATGTTCACTTTTGAAATCTCCCTGCCGTCTGTCAAACCAGCCACTGGCGGAATCGATGAGCCGGGTGTCATCCAGTTCGCGGAACAAGGCAGTGAGCTTTTTCGAATCAAACTGTCCCCAGCCTTCATTGAAGATCACCCAGGTGCTGATGCATGGGAATGCTTTTAGGGCAGCGACAGTTTCTTTGCATTCGCGGATGAATTCTTCTCTGCCATGTACATTTTTCCTGCCGAAGAGAGGATGAATCCGGTCACTGGTATGCAGTTTGAATTTTGGAAAGAGCGCAGGCAGCCAGGTCATGAACGGAGCATTGTAGGTACCGCCGTTTACCATGTCCTGCCAGACAATCATTCCCAGGCGGTCGCAATGATAATACCATCTTGCAGTCTCGACTTTTACATGCTTACGGATCATGTTGAAGCCGAGATTTTTCATGGTCTGGATATCATAGATCAGCGCTTCATCAGATGGCGCAGTGTAAAGTCCGTCCGGCCAGTATCCCTGATCCAGGACGCCATTCAGAAAAAGCGGTTCATGGTTCAGGCAGAAACGGGGAAGTCCTTTTTTATCCGGTTCGATGGTAAAGGTACGCATTGCAAAATAGCCGGTGACTTTATCTTCGCCTGCCTGTATCTCCATCGTATAAAGATAAGGATCATCCGGATTCCAGGGATGCATATTGTTGACGTCACAGTAGCAGGAGTAACAGCAAAGAGAGTCAGACTGATTGGTGCAGATCCCTTTGGAAATCAGGCGACCGTCCATGTCTCTGACATGACAGACAACCGCTTTGGCATCGCTGCATCCGGAAATCGGATGATTTAAAAGAAGGGATACGTGCACCGTCTCTTTTTCATATAAAGGAGTGAGCTCGAGTTCTTTGACATAGACAGCCGGAACCCATTCCATCCATACTGTCTGCCAGATTCCACTCTGGGCGGTGTAGAACATTCCACCACGCTTTAATTTCTGTTTTCCAACACTGTGATAAGAAGTGTCGGAACGGTCTTCAATGTGTACAGTCAGAGCGTTGGAACCCTCCTGCAGAGCATCTGTGATATCAGCAGAAAATGGAAGATATCCGCCGACATGTGAGATAACTACTTTTCCATTTACCAGAACTTTTGCATACTGATCGACTGCACCAAAATGTAAGATGCACCGGGATCCGTCGGAAGGTAGGCACTTGACCGGCAGAAGGCGCTCACAGAGCATTTTTTCGTGCGGTTTTAACTGGAAACCGGCACCGGAAAGAGGGGCTTCCGGAGAAAAAGGAACGAGAAGAGTTCCTTCTTTGGTTATGGTATTTTTCTCTGAAAGAACTGTATAATTCCATTCTCCATTCAGGTTGATATATTGATCGCGGATCATTTGCGGACGTGGATATTCTTCCAGTATGTGCTGCGGATCAAGAGCTTTTCCCCAACGGGTAGTCAGTGTCTGATGGGAAGCTTTTCCGGGAAAGATCCGTACACTTGCAAGTGCTGCTAAAAGATTCATAAAAAAACCTCTTTCGTTAAATATTCTTATAGTCTATTGTACCATGTGACAACAAAAACACCGCACATTTTATAGAAATTTTAGAAATGAAAACAGCGGGGAAAAACGGATTGTAAAAAAGAAAGAATCAGTTTATCATAAGAATATAAGAAAAGATGAACTGTGAGAACACAGACAAAGAGCAGGCAGGAGGAAAGACCGATGAAAATAGTTTTAGATACACATGCACATACCATTGTCAGCGGACATGCATACAATACGATCCGTGAGATGGCACAGATGGCGAAAGAGAAAGGACTGGAGGCATTTGCACTGACTGAACATGCGCCGCAGATGCCGGGAACCTGTCATGAGTTCTATTTCCAGAATCTGCATATCGTACCGCGTGAAATGTACGGCGTGAGACTGTTCATGGGTGTGGAACTGAATATTATGAATGAAAAGGGAGAGGTTGACCTTCCGGAGAGCACACTTTGTCAGATGGATCTTGCAATTGCAAGTATTCATGGACCTTGTTATAAAGGCGAGCGGACGGAAGAGGCAATCACGGCAGCATACCTTGCGGCAATGGAGAATCCGCTGATTCACATTATTGGACATCCGGATGACGGAAGATATCCGGTGGATTATGAACAACTGGCAAAAAAAGCAAAAGAGACAGGAACCATTCTGGAGGTAAATAACGGTTCGCTAAGACCAGGCGGATTCCGCGTGGATACCAGGAAAAATGATTTAAAAATGCTTGAATACTGTAAGAAATACGAAGTTCCGGTTACGATGGGAAGCGACGCACACATGGATGTAGATCTTGCAGATTACAGTTATGCGCTTCCGGTGATCGAGGAGAGTCATTTTCCGGAAGAACTGATCGTTAATACTTCTGCAGAGCTTCTGGAATCATGTATCCGGCATAAACGGAATATGTGGAAACAGAAAAAAGTGAATTGTTAATACGACATTTACATTAAAAAAGCCCGGATGAAAGATAGAGAAAAGACTTGATATCTAGTTTTTAATACTATATAATATCTATATTGAGGTGAAAAAGAATGACGATAAATACGGAAGATTTATTAAACAGTATCCTGGAAAGTGTCGGTGGAATTGATTATATTCATCCGGTAGATATTCCGAATATAGATTTATATATGGATCAGGTAACAACTTTTATGGAGGAGCAGCTCAGTTCGACGAAGCGTTATGAGGATGATAAGATCCTGACGAAAACGATGATCAATAATTATGCGAAGAACAATCTGCTTCCGCCTCCGATCAAGAAAAAGTATTCCAAAGAGCACCTTCTGGTTTTGATTTTTGTCTATTATTTTAAGAACCTGCTCTCGATCAAAGATATTGAGATCTTGTTAAAGCCACTGACGGACAAATATTTTGCTGTAGATTCGGAATTTGACATGGAAAGCATCTATGAAGAAGTCTGTAAGATGGAAAAAAGCAGGATTGGAGAGCTGCAGGATAGTATTCGCAAGGCGTATGAGACTGCTGAGCATTCTTTTGCATGTGTGGATGATGAAGAAAGAGAACAGCTTCAGAAGTTTGCCTTTATCTGCAATCTCAGTTTTGATGTGTATGTGAAAAAGCAGCTGATCGAAAAAATGGTGGACGAACTTCCAAAGCCGGATAAGAAAAAATAAAAGCGTTAGTTAAAAAAAGGATAAAAAAGGAACGGATTTCAGATTTTGAAATTCGTTCCTTTTTTACTATTATGTGTCTGGCAATGGCTGTTACTACCAGCTCCTGCCGGTGTCTGTAAAATTAAGATTCGGATTCTTCAGCCCCCGACTGAAGTCTCTCAAATACCATATCGTATCCATCATTACCATAATTAAGAGAGCGGTTTACGCGGCTGATTGTTGCTGTGGAAGCACCGGTCTTTTCTGCAATCTCCAGGTATGTTTTCTGATCACGCAACATCTTAGCTACTTCAAAACGCTGTGAAAGCGATAAAAGCTCATTGATCGTGCAGACATCTTCAAAGAATGTGTAGCATTCTTCTCTGCTTTTCAGACTGAGAACGGCGTCAAATAGAGAATCGACCGCTTCTGTTCTGATTTTTCTACTCATTATATTATCCCTCCGTGACAAATAATCAATAAGAGTGTGACAAAAACTGCCCCACTCATTCATACAATAACATTTTAGCACATTAAAATTTTAAAGTCCAGATATTTTACAAAATTTTACAGATAAGAAAAAAGGAGCTGGATTTTTCTATTTTTACGACGAAAAATAGGGAGGAGAGATTCTTTGACACCCCACTTTTTTTATAATATAATGATGCAATAGAGCCTCGAGAGAGGAGAAGAAAGAGGAACAAAAATATGAGTATTTATGATACATTAAATGACAAACAGCAGGAGGCTGTTTTCTATACAGAGGGTCCGCTTCTGATCCTTGCCGGAGCAGGATCCGGTAAGACACGTGTCCTTACACACAGGATTGCCTGGCTGATCGATCAGATAGGTGTGAACCCATGGAATATCCTGGCGATCACATTTACGAACAAGGCAGCCGGGGAGATGCGTGAGAGAGTGGATCAGATTGTTGGATTCGGTTCGGAAAGTATCTGGGTGAGCACCTTCCATTCAATGTGTGTGCGGATCCTGCGCAGATATATTGACCGGCTCGGGTATGATACAAATTTTACGATTTATGATGCAGATGATCAGAAGACACTGATCAAGGATGTGTGTAAATATCTGCAGATCGATACGAAAATGTTTAAGGAACGGTCGCTTCTTAGTGCGATTTCTTCCGCAAAAGATGAGCTTGTCACACCGGAAGAGATGACACTTCGTGCAGAAGGAGATTGGGCGAAAAAGAAGATTGCACAGGTTTATACCGAGTATGAAAAGCAGCTGAAAGCTAACAATGCACTCGATTTTGACGATCTGCTTTTAAAGACGGTACAGCTTCTTCAGACACAGCCGGACGTGCTGGAGTATTATCAGGAAAGATTCCGTTATATCATGGTGGATGAGTATCAGGATACGAATACGGTACAGTTTAAGCTGGTAAGTCTTCTTGCCGGTAAGTATCAGAATCTGTGTGTAGTTGGTGATGACGACCAGTCGATCTACAAATTCAGGGGTGCGAATATCATGAATATCCTGAATTTTGAAAAAGAATATCCGAATGCGAAGGTGATCAAGCTGGAACAGAATTACCGTTCCACATCCACAATCCTGAACGCAGCAAATGAAGTGATCCGTCACAATACAGGACGAAAAGAGAAGTCGCTCTGGACCGAGAATGGTGAGGGTGAGAAGATTCAGTTCCGTCAGTTTGATTCTGCTTACGATGAGGCGGATTATATTGTCAGTGATATCAAAGACAAGGTGAACAGTGGAAAAAGAGAATACAAGGATTTCGCTATTTTATACAGAACCAATGCGCAGTCCCGTATATTCGAGGAAAAGATGGTGGTATCCAATGTTCCGTATAAGATCGTTGGTGGAGTAAACTTCTATGCAAGACGTGAAATAAAGGATCTGCTGGCATATTTAAAAACAGTAGATAATGGAAAAGATGATCTGGCAGTGCGGAGGATCATCAATGTGCCGAAGAGGGGAATCGGACTGACAACTATCGGAAGAGTGCAGGACTATGCAACGGAACGGGAGATCAGTTTCTATGAAGCAATCCTGGCAGCAGGATCGGTTCCGGGAATCGGACGTGCGCTTGGCAAAATCGAATCCTTTGCAGCCCTGATTGAGCATTTCAAAGCCGAAGGCGAACGCATGAGTGTAGCGGAGCTGATGGATGAGATTATCGATGCAACTGGATATGTAGAAGAACTGCAGGCGGATTCTGATGAAGAAGCAGAAAGCCGTCTGGAAAATATTGAAGAGCTTCGGAATAAAATTGTTGCATACGAAGAATCCTGTGAAGCAGAAGATGAAAAACCGACACTTTCCGGCTTTTTAGAGCAAGTGGCATTGGTTGCAGATATCGACAGTCTTGATGAGGAGACGGACTATGTGGTGCTGATGACTTTACATAGTGCGAAAGGTCTGGAATTTCCACACGTCTATCTCGCCGGCCTGGAAGATGGGATTTTCCCAAGCTATATGACGATCACGGCAGATGATCCGGCAGAGCTGGAAGAAGAGAGAAGACTCTGCTATGTGGGAATTACCCGTGCAAAGGAGAATCTGACGCTGACCTGTGCAAGACGACGGATGGTACACGGTGAGACACAGTATAATAAGATGTCCAGATTCTTAAAAGAGATTCCGCTGAGTCTGCTTTCTACCGGTGCCCTGTTCAAAAAAGAGCAGACAGAGGAGGAACCAAAGGTATCTGCTTACCGTCAGGCAAAGCAGGCATTTGCGACAAAAGCGTTCGCGGCGACAAAGCCTGCACAGCAGTTTACTGTGACCAAGGGAAAAGGTCCGGGATATGATGTGGGGGACAGAGTGCGTCATATAAAGTTTGGGGAAGGACTGGTGACACAGATCACAGAAGGCGGAAGAGACTACGAAGTGACTGTGGACTTTGATACGGCGGGCACGAAGAAGATGTTTGCCATGTTTGCAAAACTGCAGAAAATTGACTAAAACTGCACTATGTGCCTAAGAAACACATTCTTTTTCGTAAAATCTGTGCAATATGGTGGAAATTATGCATGGATTTGTGGTATACTAGCTATAAATAATGAGTGAGCCGAAGCGGAAAGTGACGGCAGAAAGGGCGTGTATGGAGATGAACAGAATCGAAGAATTACTTGCAACAACGAAACTCAACGATATGATGCATAAGAAAGATGATGATCAGAAGACAACTGTTCTCTGGATTCTTGCAATTATCGGTGCGGTAGCAGCAGTTGCAGCAATTGCATATGCAGTATATTGTTTCTTTACTCCGGATTATCTGGAAGACTTTGAAGAAGATTTTGACGATGATTTCGACAATGATTTCTTCAGTGACGAAGACGAAGTACAGTAATATTAAGAAAGCAGCGAAGGCAGGAATTGTCAAAGATTCCTGCCTTTTCTATGTGAGGGTATATAGATAGATGAAAAAAGGACAGATATTAGAAGGATATATAGAAAGGGTAGATTTCCCGAATAAAGGATTTGCCGTGGTAGAGGGCGAAGAAAAAAAAGTGATTGTGAAGAATACCGTTCCGGAACAGAAGGTGCGTTTCGCGGTGAATAAGATACGAAAAGGTCAGGCAGAGGGTCGGCTTCTGGAAATTCTGGAGCATTCACCGGAAGAATGTCAGCCGGTATGTCCGCATTTTGGAGCCTGTGGCGGATGTACTTATCAGAATCTGCCGTATGAAAAGCAGGTGGAGATGAAGGAAGCGCAGATCCGTGCAATGATGGATGCGGCGGTTGATGGTGATTATATCTGGGAGGGTGTTAAAGAAAGCCCGGTCAGAGAGGGATACCGCAATAAAATGGAATTTTCTTTTGGAGACGAATATAAGGACGGGCCTCTTGCACTTGGTATGCATAAAAGAGGCAGCTTTCACGATATTGTAAATGTTACAGAATGCAAGATCGTGGATGAGGATTTCAGACGAATTTTAAAGGCTGTTCTGGAGTTCGCGACAGATACAGGTCTTCCGTATTATCACAGAATGCGCCATACTGGATTTTTCCGTCATCTTCTTGTGAGAAAGGCAGTTCGTACCGGAGAAATTCTGATCGATCTGGTAACAACATCGGAGGCACAGCTAGATGAAGCCGGACTGGTGGAAAAGCTTACCGGTCTTTCTTATGATGGGAAGCTTGCCGGAATTCTTCATACAACCAATAACAGCCTTGCGGATGTGGTAAAAGATGAAGGAACCAGAACCTTATATGGACAGGATTATTTCTATGAGGAACTTCTGGGACTGAAGTTCAAGATCACACCATTTTCTTTTTTCCAGACTAATTCCCTTGGCGCGGAAGTGCTTTATGAGGCAGCAAGATCTTATATCGGTGAGACAAAAGATAAGGTAATCTTTGATCTCTACAGTGGAACCGGAACGATTGCACAGATCCTTGCACCAGTGGCAAAAAAAGTAGTAGGTGTGGAGATTGTTGAAGAGGCGGTAGAGGCTGCAAAAGAAAATGCTGCTTTAAATGGACTCGATAACTGTACCTTCTGGGCTGGAGATGTGTTGAAAGTAATCGATGATCTGGGTGAAGTACCGGATCTGATCGTGCTGGATCCCCCAAGAGACGGCGTGCATCCGAAAGCACTGGAAAAGATCATTGATTTTGGTGTGGAGAGAATGGTTTATATTGCCTGCAAACCGACCAGCCTGGCAAGAGATCTGGAGCTTCTGCAGGGAAGAGGATATCAGGTAGAACGGATTGGGTGTGTGGATCTTTTTCCGGGCACTTACCATATTGAAACTGTCGTCCTCTTGGGCAACCAAAAGACAAAGCCTGATTCACACATTAAACTTAGTGTTGATATGGACGAGTTCAACAAAGTTAAAAATGGTGAAAAATAGAATATAAAACACTGAACTTAAAAGAGAACTGTTAATACGATGCAAATCGTGTTAGCAGTTCTTTTTGCGTTTAAGGGAGGTGGTGCCGTTGGGCTATGGAACTGTTATTCTCGGATGATTCTGCATCCGATACAAGGTCTGCAATTCTAATCTAAAACAAGGCAAATCTAAGGAGGCAACATTATGGCATTTAAGAAATTCAGAAAAATGAAAGTATATAACGTGAGTGGTTACAACTATAAAGATACACCAACCATCATCTTAAAGGGAGAGTGGTTGAAAGAAACGGGATTTGAAATCGGCAGTTTGATTCAGGTGGAATGCGAGAACGGAAAGTTGATTATCACTCCAAGAGAACCGGAAGAAGTGGAATATCATGCTCCTTGTGGCAAGTGCATGATGGTGGCAGAAGATTGTAAATATAATTGCAAGAAAGGAAGAAAATAGTTATGGCAAAGATCATCGTATTAGGTGCCATGAAAGGTGGAGTCGGCAAGTCCGTCTCTACCTTTAATCTGGCATATTCATTGGCAGAGTTGGGGAAGAAAGTATTAGCAGTTGATTTTGACAGTCAGGCAAATTTGACTACCTGCATGGGAGTGGAAGATGTGGCAGCAGTTCCGGTTACTATCGGTCATTTGATGATGAATCAGATTGAGGAAGAAGAACATCCGGAACCGGAAGAATACATTATGAACAGAAAAGGTGTGGATTTTATCCCATCATCCATGGTGCTTTCAGCGGTGGATGCGAAGCTGCGAATCGAAATGGGTGCAGAGAGGATTCTGGCAGGTATTCTGGAACCGTTGCGTGACAGATACGATTACATATTGATTGATACCTGTCCGTCTTTGGGAGCACTCACTATCAATGCATTAGCGGCGGCAGACGAAGTGATTATCGCGGCAAATCCACAGTTGCTGGCCATGATGGGATTGCAGGATTTTCTGAAATCTGTGAGAAAGATTAAGAACCGCATCAATCCGAAATTGGAAGTAGCAGGTATTCTGTTGACCATGTGTGAAGCACGTACCAATCTGTGTAAAGTCATCACAGAACAGGTGTCAGAGACATTTGTAGGTCAGCTTCGGATCTTTGACAGTAAGATTCCAAATACAGTAAAGGTGGGAGAGTCAGTTTATTACAGTGAGCCATTACTGGAGTATGCACCGGGATGTAAGGCTTGCAAAGCATATCAGAATTTGGCAAAGGAGTTGATTGAGAATGAAGGCTAATGCACCAAAAAGAAAAGTATTTCAAGATGCAGTTGATTTATTAGGAATGCCGGAAGTAGAAAATGCTCCGGTATCCAATGGCACAACAATGATTCCAGTAGAGAAGATAGTTCCATTTCATAATCATCCGTTTCGTCTGTATGAGGGAGAACGCCTTGATGATATGGTGGAGAGTGTCAGAGAGCATGGGATTCTTATTCCTGTAATCGTACAGAAAGTAGCAGAGGGATATGAAATGCTTGCCGGTCATAACAGATGGAATGCTGCGAAGATTATAGGCATCAAAGATATTCCTGCAATCATCAAAGAAAATCTGACTGAGAGAGAAGCGTATGTGTATGTGATAGAAACCAATATGTTGCAGAGGTCTTTTGATGAACTCTTACCATCGGAAAAGGCAGCAGTATTGGCAGAGAGGTATGAGAAAGTTATGTGTCAGGGCAGACGAAATGACATTCTGGAAGAGATTGCAAAGCTGAATGGTGTGGACGCACCAGAGACTTGTGGACATGATGTCCACAAGTCAAAGAGCAGAGATTCCATTGGGGAAGATTATGGAATGACCGGACGCAATATCGCAAGATACATGAGATTGAACCAGACCACAGACCAGATTAAGGAAATGGTGGATGCAGGTACTATGGCTATGGTAACAGCGGTGGAATTATCGTATCTGTCAGAAGAGGAACAGAAGCAGGTCTGTACAGTTCTGGATGAGCATGGTGGAAAGATTAAGAATACACAGGCTGTGGAACTACATAATGCAGCAGGTTCTCTGACGGAAGATATGGTAAAGAGCATTCTGGTGGGAGAGGTAAAGGAGAAACCGGTATCTGATTCAAAGATGTTTGCTCAGATAAAGAAGAAATATTTTAAGGGAAAGACCACAGAAGAGGTACTGGAAGTTTTGGAACAGGCATTGGCTTCATGGTTTGCCGGAGAGGGGGATGTGGATGTTTGATACAAAACAGTTTGAGAAAATCAATCCCCAGTATTTTAACATTATTATGCTGAGTGAACATGATGTGACGATACAATCCAGAAATACCGGACATTATTGGTATTTACATAATACAGATTATCCGGTAGAGGGGAACTGTGTGATATTTCATAAACATAAAGCATCACATCCGTATCACCTGCATGGCAGAGCAGGGACTCTGCCACAGGCGGTAAGGAGTATTAAGAAGCATGATAAGTGGCAGATGGGTGGGAGAAGGAATTAAATGATATGATAGTTGGGCGCGTGCAAAAACACGCGATCTTAAATTTATAGAAAGTTGATTATATCAAGAAAATAATTGTATAAAATAATCTTTTTTGTATTGGAAAATAAATAAAGTTATGGTACACTTTAAAAGGAATATTATACATTTATGAATTTGTCTTGCAATAAGGAAATGGAGAAAACGGCATGGTATTAAATGATATTGAAAAAGATATAAAAATAAAATGTATTGAAAGCGATACGACGCAAGCAAGTCTTGCTGATAAGATTGGTAAAACAAGCCAATATGTAAATCGAATTGTGAAAAAGAAAGACAGCATATTGAATAAGACCTTTGTTCAAATGATGGAAGGGCTTGGATATGATATTCGATTAACCTACGAGAAAAGGGAGGCAAAAAACAATGAATAAGCATCAGTTAGCATCTACTATCTGGGAGTCTGCAAATCAGATGAGATCAAAAATAGAAGCAAATGAGTATAAGGATTTTATCCTTGGATTTATTTTTTATAAATATCTGTCTGAAAAAGAATTGACATTGCTTCGACAGGAAAAGTTTACTGAGGAAGAAATTAAGCAAGTTGATGAAAATGATGTTAAACTTGTTAAGCATCTAAGAGAGACATTAGGCTACTTTATTTCGTATAACAATCTTTTTTCAACATGGCTTGAAAAAGGAAATGACTTTGATGTATCTAATGTTAGGGAAGCTCTTTCTGCATTTGACCGCAATATTGATGATGTCTATACTAAGGTGTTTGAAAAAATCTTTAATACATTGCAGACCGGATTATCAAAACTTGGAGAAACATCTGCTGCACAGACTAAATCAATAAAAAAATTATTGAAGTTGATTAAAAAGATTCCGATGGATGGAAAACAGGATTACGATGTTCTTGGTTTTATTTATGAATATCTCATTAGTAATTTTGCGGCGAATGCTGGAAAAAAAGCAGGCGAATTTTATACTCCACATGAAGTGTCGGTGCTTATGTCAGAAATTGTTGCGGAACATCTGAAAAACAAGAAACAGATTAGAATATATGACCCAACGTCTGGATCTGGTTCGCTGTTAATAAATATTGGTAAATCTGCGGCTCGTTTTATATCCGGTGAAGGAAAAATCGATTATTACGCACAGGAATTAAAAGAAAATACGTATAACTTAACAAGAATGAATCTTGTTATGAGAGGAATAAAGCCAGCCAACATAAATGTAAGAAACGGTGATACATTGGAGGATGATTGGCCATTCTTTGAGGAAAACAAAAAGGACACAACTTATCAGTTAATAAAGGTTGATGCAGTGGTAAGCAATCCACCTTATTCTCAGAAATGGGATACTACTGACAAAGAATTTGACCTTAGATACAAGTATTACGGAGTAGCACCGAAGGCGAAGGCGGATTATGCATTTTTATTACACGATCTTTATCATTTGGAAGATGATGGAATCATGACAATTGTTTTACCGCATGGTGTTTTATTTAGAGGCGGTGAAGAAGCAAAGATACGTGAAAATCTGATTGAAAAAAATAATATTGATGCTATTATTGGGCTTCCTGAAAATATTTTCTTTGGTACTAATATTGCCACGATTATTATGATTCTTAAAAGAAATAGACCTACATCCGATGTGCTTATTATAGATGCATCAAAAGGATTTGAAAAATCTGGAAAGAATAATAAGTTGCGCGCTTGTGACATTAAGAAAATTATAGATACTGTAAAATACAGAACTGAAATCGATAAATATTCTGTATTGGTAAAGAAAGAGGATATTCAAGCTATGGTGTGCTACCTGTCAA
>NZ_BAAHSG010000027.1:0-1611 GCF_054660775.1 Allocoprococcus similis | reverse complement strand
AGCCTGCAAATAAAAAGTCAAGGCTAGATTGAAAGAACATTGAAAATTTTATACAGGTTGAAAATTGGGTATCAAAATAAGACCACCACACCAGTGCTGGTCTGAAAATATTAGTGGATAATTAAGATTCTGGAAGAGATGAAAGATATTCTTTCACTCGTCCGTAGTAGATTCTTAGAAATTTGTTGGCACCTGCAGTCATATAGACATAGTAAGGCTTGCCTTGAGCACGTTTCTTATCTAAGAACTGATAAACAGGATCATCTTGAGGATGCGTTTTAATTAGGACATCCATTACCTGAAATAAAGTCTTTCTTAGATCAGAGGAACCTCGTTTTGAGGTTGGAACACTTTTTTGTTCATGGGTTCCGGATTCATTAACGCCAGGATCTACACCGGCAAATGCAGTAATAGCACTTTTGTGAGTGAAACGGGAAACATCTCCGATCTCAGCCATCAACTGAGGACCAAGTGAAGTTCCAACCCCTTTCATAGCCATAACGACAGGATATTCCGGGAGTTTGGATGCAGTTTCATTCATGAGAGTGCGTAGTGATTCAACAGTTGTAGAGGCACTGTTAAGCTGGTCTACAGCCTGCTTGATAATAAGCTTTGTAATGGCATCCTTTGGAAGTACGGGAACAAGTTCCTTTGCTTTTCCATAGATTTCTTCAGCTTTTGACTGACTGAAGTTGTACTTCTTGCGTTTGCACCAGTTTTGATAATGGTCGATAAAGGCATTCAGGGACATTTTACGGACACAGTCCACATGCCAGTATGTAGATGCAAAATCAACCCATTTCTGGCTACCGTCACTGCGTGCAGGACTGTCAAAGTAAGTATTCACACCAGGATAGGTTTGGTCAAGGATGCCGATAAGATTATTTTTCATAGCCGTCTTGTGTTTCATGTAAAAGCCGAACTGACGGTTCATGGTTTTGAGCTGATTGCGTAATTCATCCATAACATTATACTGTTTAAGATTTTGCCATTTGTCAAGAGCATATCGGGCAATCTTAACAGCATCCGCTTTATCAGATTTCACTTTACGAAGGGAATCATTATCAAAGTCTTTGATAAGTTTTGGGTTAATGGCACTGACGAAAAGATTTGCCTCTGAAAGCTGATGGGCGAGGACTTCATAATAACGTCCTGTGTGCTCCATAACGATTCGGGACTCACCTTCAACAGAGTTGATGAGTTCTACAAGTGAATGGATATCACTGGCTGTGTGTTTGATTTCGAAAGGTGCGGAAACAATTTCACCGAAAGGTCGCATGATAGCAACCATACTCTTACCTTTTGAAACATCGATACCTACTGCGTTCATAAATTTGTCACTCCTTAAGATTATTGCAATGGATAAATACCAGTTTTACTCATTGCCTATTCAATCTACTGTGGTGTGACACGAATGCACATATAGCGATTCAACCTGCATAAAACGAACGCTGCGAATGAGGAACTGGTTATCAGTCTTAATTACGGACGCGAAGTCCAAGAAAGAATCCGATATACCAATTGCTCCATCATTATACAGCTTAAGCAACGAGATGGATAAATCCTTACTGGCTGTAAGGGATATTAACCATAAATATATTGTAGTAGAAA
>NZ_BAAHSG010000026.1:0-30559 GCF_054660775.1 Allocoprococcus similis | reverse complement strand
TCACTTCATAACAGGAGATACAACGCCGTGCGCCTTAATGCTTTCGGCAAGGGCATCCATTTCCTCATTGTCCTGCACTTTGTAGGGGTGGTTCTCAAAGGGGTGTAATTTCTCAATAGGGATATTTTTCTTAGTATTTTTCATCGTTCATAACCTCGTTCTTTCTTTTTTACTAAACCGTTGTGTTTCAGTTCGATATTGCGCTCGGCATCAAGGAGTTCCTTAATTCTCGGAATGTGTTCCTCAATGCGCAGGGCGACTTTCAATTCTTTTCGCAAAGGCGTAATTTGCTTAGTCAGTTCCTTTGCCTTCGCCTTTAATGCGGCATCTTCTTCGGGTGTTTTTACACGGCGCAGTTTTAACCGCAGAGCATACCGTTCCTGCTCCAATTCGGAGATACGGGCAGATAAGTTCTCTTGAAATGACAAAAGCTCCTTTGGCGACTCAATGTGGTTGTCGCAAAGGAGCTTGTATTCCTCGATATATTTATCTAATTTCTGTACCTCTGCCCGCATCATCGGAGAGAGTGGGCGGTTATCAGTTTCTTGAACATTGTTACCCGTGCATATTTTTATAAGTTCTATAATGACCTCAAATAGCAGTTGCACAGTGTCCTTTCGTTGCGCTTGCCGCAGTTGGTATTCAAAGTTAAGCAGCGGCGCCCGTTTCCATTTGGGTGTTATCAGCACATACAGTTCGGGCAGGCGTTGGTTGGCAACAAGTTTTTCACGCATTGCCTCCCACGAATATTTCTCACCAAGACTTGTAATGCGCACTGCACGTTTCCATTCGTCAGCAATTACAGATGGGTGCTCGTATCGGAAGTCACGTTCAAAGCGGTAGCCAAGGCATTTAAGGTAATATTCCATATCCTTAAAGGTACAGCATTTGGAAAGTGCTTCGTCCACGTCCCGCCGCAGCATATCCCGATGAGTGAGCTTGCCGGAGTTGCGTATCCAATATTCCTTTTTATTGCTGTAAAATTTATGGCTTTGAATAACGGATTTGTTTCTTGCGGCACAGATGGCATCGGATATTTTGCGAAGCTCCAGCCGATCCCCGATACCGTTACGGAACTTTTTGCCGTCCACAAAGGAAACACTATTGATAACAAAATGGTTGTGGATGTTATCGGTATTCAGGTGGGTGGTTACCACCACCTGATACCGTTCGCCCCACATCTGCCGTGCAGTTTCCATTCCGATGGCGTGTGCTTCGTCGGGTGTGACCTCGCCTGCGGCAAAGCTCTGATACCCGTGATAAGCGATATTTTTGCCACGCTCACCGAAACGGCGCTTGATGGCGATCATTTCGTTATAGGCGTTATGCTTGGAGCAGTTGATACCCGACACAAACATCGTTTGGTCGGTTTTATCATCGTTCTCCACATAGCGGATGGCGGCATACAGATCCTCATCAAGATATTCCTTTGCGGTGGTCTTGTCGGGATTGTTGGCGTAGTCGATAACTTCCTTTAACCGTCCTTTGACGGGCCAAAAACCTGTGGTTGCCATTTGCGCATATTCTCCTTTCTCGGTGTAATAAGCTCCGCCGATATATCTCTGAGTAAGGTCAGCGCCGCCGTATTCACCTCCGCAGAGAAGGGTTGCTCGATAAGGGCATCCAACCTTTCGCAGAAATAAAAAAGAGCATCGGGCGGAACCGACTTCGGCTCATATCCCAATGCTCTTTGGCGGAGATATTCGGTTGTGGAAAGTCCGCACCGTTTGGCAAGGTTGCTGATGCGGTCTTTTTCCTTTTGGGTAACACGGGCGACGATCCGTATATCTTGTCTTTTCATAACATCATCCTTTCATAATGGGGTATTGGGGGTTATCCCCTAAAGAGTCCGCCATAACCTTTATGGCGGCAAGAGACATTTGGCACACAAATGTCCTGCTTGTTACGGTGTAAGACACACGCTTTTAGCGTATATCTTCCATTCTCCGTGACTTGCACCGTGAGGGAGCAAAGCTCACAGTTATACCGTTTTCTTGATTTGGTGAATTGAGCCACTTTGACACAGTAAATGCAGAAAAATACTCTTTTGAGCCAAAATCGGCTATCTTGGCTCAGCCGAACATTTCTAAATCAGCAAGGACATTTTTTGCGTTCTCCACTTTCTGTTCTTCGGTCAGTTCCATCGTAACCGTAACTGCGGCTGGCGGCGCTGACACAACTGCAACCGTCTGTACTTCCTCCCGAAAAATCTGCCGTATATTTTCAAGCAGAGCTTCGTTATCGGTGATTTCCTTATTCATATAGGCAATGACGGCATTCACAATAAACTTGTTACGGGATTTGTTTAAGGTTTGCAGATATTCGGCGGCTTTCTTTTCGGCGGGTACGTTATCGTGAAATCTTACGTTGATACGGTAATCACTCATACCGCCGCACCTGATTTAAGCTGAATTTCCGCCATATACTCATAACCCTTTGCGGCGGCAGAAATATCATCCACGAATTTTACACGGTCAGCGTTGAACTTATAAAAGTTCTTTACAAGACAACCGCCGCCTCCGGTGATATAAAGCATCATCGTACCCTCGTCATACCCGTGTTCACGAAGTCTGCGAAAAATATTTTTTACATATTCCGTTGCAATGGCTCGGATTATTTTCTGATCGGCGGGAGTGATATTTGCCGCACCCGTAATAAGAACTTCTTCGATAAAGGCATCGTTGATTTCACGCTGGGTTTTCTGCATAAACATCTCCCGCACCGCAAGGGTACACTGATAAGTTCCGAACTTTTCGGTATACATTTTTCCCGCCTGCGGTCTGCCGTTTATCATATACAGCACGTTTATTGTGCCGTTGCCAATATCCGCAACCATATTGACACCGTTCATCGTGGTAGCAAAGTCCGCAATAGCGGCGTACCCCTGCGGATAGATGCGCACTCCCTCAACCGTGATATGATAATCCACTTTTTGATAGGTGAAGCTGACTTCCTTGTTTTTACTGAGATAAGCGGCAAAATCCTTTTTCTGTCCGCTTGTCCAAGTCAGGGGCAATCCTGCGGCGATAATGACCTTTGCTTCGGTGAGTTTTTCACGCTGAAGCTCTTTTGCGATAGCAACGAGGGTTAAAACATAATAATCCTCGTCACGGATTTTGTCGGGAAGGAACTCCTTGTGTCCTTCTCCGATCAGATAATATTTGCCGTCATAAACGAGCATATCTCCCGTAAACAGCGGCTCGGCATCGTAAGGCAAAAGTCCGGTCTTAAAGCAGCAGTTCGCCGTTTTCATATTCCCGTAACCGTGGTCGATACCGATAACATACATTTCATTAAATTTCTTCATTTTACATTTCTCCTTTTCTTACTTTGATTTGTTGATTTTCTTGATTTGCTCATACAGTTCTCTGTCGCTGGGCAGTACCGCTTCTTTGAAATAGTTGCAGTAGATGCCGTAGATAGAGATAAACTGCACACAACGGTGTGCTTCGCCATCGTCAAACAGGATGCAGTTGCCGTCCTCGTCACAGTTGGCGCAAAGCTCCCTGACAAGGCGGTGAACACGCTCCACTTGCTTGGGTGTGATCTTCATCATAGACTTTTCCTCCTTTCGTTTTCGGGCAATAAAAAAAACGCCGGTTTCCCGACGGCAATGCCTTGAGTATTTGTGAGGTTTTCGCTCCCTCACTTATTTTAATACACGCAAAAACGAGTTCTTGGAAAAGCGAGATAACGCATAGAAAACAAAAAGCGTAACACCGTGAACACCTTGTAATTACGGCGTTTTTATGATATAATAATAAAAAGTATACTTTGCGAAAACAAAAATACTCGGAAAAATTTTTTGAAAATCTTTTTTCGTCCCGATAAGTTAAAGGGAGTTTTATGGGACAGTTGTTTTGATAGAATTAGTATGGAGGTAAAGCGGAAAATGGATAAAATCAGCTTTTTCAGCGCCGATTACCGTGACGGCAGAGTGCATATCGGAGGCAAAAGCTATCCTGCGGGAACTTTTGCGGCGCACCTGCTGACACAATATTATATAGACGATACCGCCGCACGGATCATCGTGTTCACAAGTGATAATTGGCTTTTAGAGCGTTCTTTGGAAAGAGGATATTTGTATGTGCCGAGTTTTTTAAGAGCCGGTGCGGACATACTGAATATTTTTAATGCTCTCCCTTGGTTAAAGCCTTTTGATATGCTCGATGTAGATGCTGAGCGTAACAGAATAGCAGGGCTTTTTACCGAAGAAAACGGCAATAAAATCGTTGAGTATTTTCAGCGCCGTTCAAAAGTAATGGCTATGGATGTGGGACAAGCAATGTATAACATCCTCCCAAAAGAGTTTGACGAGGACTTTTTTAAGGAAGCCGCCGCTTTACTTAACGATGTGAAGAAAACACTTGCATTTTACGATGGTCTTAGGGATGATCTGATGAAAGCCTTTAAGCAACTTAAAACCTTTGCAAGCCGTGTGGATGAAGCTGACCGTTTTGACGAGGAACATCTGCTCCCGATAGCATTAGAAATATTCAGCTCTGTGCCGTTCCCCGTAACAACGGAATATGTACCTATACGGAAATCCACCCGAAGCAAAACGGAAACCCTTGCCCGTAGGTTATATTTTGACAGTTATTACAGCTTTGTGATTACCGACTTTTTTGAAGGCTTACATCACGGGCATTACCCAAGACAGTGCGGCATTTGCAAAAAGTATTTCCTTATGACCTCTGCGGCAAGGCAAAAATATTGCACGGGATACGCCCCGTTCAAACTAAAAGGCAAAGCCATCACTTGCCGAAAATACGCTGCAAGAATTAACCGCAAGGAACTTGCAGACGGGAACCCCGTTATCCGCATTTATAAAAACCGTTGCTCTGCTATTCGTGTGGAGCGACAGAGAGTTAAAATCGACGATGCTTTGGCATCTGCCGCCCTTGCTCTGGCAAAGGAATATATGCAGCTTGCCAAGAACGATCCCGACTATGCCAACGGGCAGTATGAAACGGATATGAGCCGTGAAAGGCTCTATGCCGAAGCTGACAGACGATTAAACGGCAAATAACACAGATTGGAGGTGAGTGCCGTGAAAGAAACGCATATTGATGAAATGGATTTGAATATGTATCGCATTGTTCCGGCACCGCCGAAGTGGGATTTGCAGGAATATATCATAACTCATCTCAAAGAAAACGATGAGCGTTACCTTTCTTGGTTTTTTCATTATTATGAAAAAACGCTAAATAAGAATGTGCAAAGCTATATGCGGCAGTTCTTTATGCAGGAGCATTTTGCCGATCTGAAGCAAGCGTATATTGCGGGACTGCTGAAAGCACTAAGCAAATACACGCCCGACGGCGGCGCATCCTTTGTCTCCTTCAAAAAGCATTATGCAGAGCGTGAAATCCTTGACTATATCCGTTCTATGCGGACAGGCTTTACGGTACAGAGTCTTGCGGAATATGCAAAACTCCGCAAGGCAATGGCGGTGTGGGATAAATATGACCGTAGTTATGCCGATACTGCGATTGAAGCAGTTGCCTCAGAATTAGGCGAAACCGCCGATGACACGAAAGAAATTCTGCTCGGCGGCTTGCTCAACGAAAATCGTGCAGACCTCTATCAGCAGTATGCAGAGGATGACGAAGCGGAAAGCACAGAAGAAGCGCACCCCGATACCACCTCCGACACTTACACGCTGTATATGAAGGGTGAGCTTTACGCCCATCTGTGGGATGCCTATGACAAGCTCGAATACACCGAGCGAATGATGCTTGCCCAACGGCTCGGCTTCTGCTTTGATTGTCATAGCACCTTCTATATGGATTACGATGATCTCGACGAGTACGGAGATCCCAAGAAGAAACCCATCAAACCGATGATGTATACCGATATTGCCACCGACCACGAATACAGTTCCGCCAACACCGCACACAAAAAATGTGAAAAGGCGCTTGCAAAATTAAAAGAAGCCATAAAAGACTTGATATAACGAAAAAAGCCCCATTGGGAATGCAGAATTTACTGCGCTCCCAACGGGGAATACCTTTTGAATTGTAACTTCTTTCGGAACAACTCGTACAATTATCAAAAAACCATTGCAATTTCGTAGTATATGCACTATAATAGTGATGATGATTTTTAGAATAATGAACTTTTGGCGTGCAAAAGACGACAGGAGGTAATATAAGCGTGATACGAGTAGATAGAAAAGAACTTACTCGCAGTGAGATTGTTCGGGTTGCGGCTAACTGTTTTTTGAATGACGGTTATACCAAAACGACAGTAAACTCTATGTGCAAGAAATTAAATATGAGTCCCGGTAATATGACCTTTCATTTTCCGACGAAGGAGCATATGCTGGCAGAGCTGGTGGAAATGCTTTGCAAGTATCAGTGGAAGATGATGGAGGACGAAGCCAAGGACGGATACAGTTCCATCATGGCGATCTGTCTGGAACTGCTGACCATCGCTTCTGCTTGTGAGCAGGACGAGGTGGCAAAGGATTTCTTTATATCCAACTATCAAAGCAAAATGTGTATGGAGCATATTCGTAAGAACGATACAGATCGCGCCAAAGAGGTATTTCAGGAATACTGTCCCGACTGGTCAGATGAATATTTCTCGGAAGCGGAAACCTTAGTTTCAGGCATTGAGTATGCTGTGTTTTTCACTACTTCCGACTCTGCACCGTTAGACGTTCGAGTAGCGGGAGCACTCAGAACGATCCTTTCGATCTATAACGTTCCCAAAGAGATTCGGGACGAAAAGATCAAGAAGGTGCTTTCGATGAATTATCAAAAGCTTGGCCTTGATACCTTAACGAAGTTCCGGGAGTACGTGGATGAAACCACAGAAAAAGCCCTCTACGATTTGCTGAAACGAAAACAAATCGCACAATGACATCATAATTGAAATATACGGCGAAAGCCGATCTCTATAATCTCGGTATGGAGGAAACGATATGAAAACGAAAACACAATTTACGAATCGCATACTCAGCCTTGTGCTGGCATTTGTGATGGTGACGGGGTTACTGCCGATGACGGCGTTTGCTGCAACACCGAGCGAGGCAAAAGAGATAGCGTTAATCTCTGGTGATTATATACCGTATTCCAATGGCGCAGTGGCGTATTACCAAAACAACAATTATTTGTATAAGGCGGAATTTTCTAACTTTACTAATCTTGTGACCAGTGTGTCAATAGTAAAGAATGGTAATTCCGCATCATCAACAATAGTTTTAGATTATAAAAGAACAGGTGCAACCACTTATGGTGCGACAACATTATGTGTATCGCCTAGAGGAAATGAAATAAGTTTAAACCAACTTCCTACACAAGTAGGAAATTCAGTTAGTCTTTATGCAGCGGTTGCTCAAACAAACTATTATGATATTAATAAATCTCTTGTTAAAATTACCTGTATTGCTGTCAACGAGCCGACTTGGAGCTGGAATGGTACAGCCTCTGCCACAGCAAGGTTTATTTCCACAGACGGCAGTGCAGCGATGATGGTGGATGCCACAATCGAAAGCGTTGAACAGACTGCTGCAAGCTGCTTAGAAAAAGGTAAGGTTACCTATACTGCCACCGCCACCGCCAACGGTCAAACATATACCAACGCAAAGACCGCGGACGGAGCTGTTGGTCCCCACAGCTATACCTATTCTTCTTTGGGAAACACCATCACGGAAATCTGCAACAACTGCAGCAATCACACCGCAACGGCTACATTGGAAGCAGATGGGGCATACATCTATACCGGCTCAGCCATTACCCCTGCAACCATTACTTATTCAGACAACTGGCAAGGAGATAAGCCAACTGATATTTCCTATTCCAATAATTTGAATGTTGGCACGGCTACTGCAACCATTACCGTGGAAGGCCGTACGCTGACGAAGAATTTCCAGATTAAAAATGCGTACTCCGTGTCGTTCAACGCCAACGGCGGATCGGGGGAAAAGAATTCTGTTCCGATAATGGATGGCGAAGAATATACGCTTCCTGCTAACCCCTTCACCGCTGCGAGTGGTTATCAGTTCAAAGGCTGGGCAACTTCCCAAAACGGTAATGTTCTTAAAGACGAAAAGATTATTGTAAGCGAGAATGTCACTTTATATGCGATCTGGGAAAAGATTCCCGCTGAAATGCCAACAGTTGCGGTTAGCGAAAATCTGACCCTCACCTACGGCGAATATACCGGTCAGAAATTCACGGCAACCGTAGAGAAAAAAGACGGTTACACCTATAAATATCAGTGGATCGACGGCAATACGGTAATCAGCAGTACAGATACACTTGAGATACCCGATGACCTTGCGGCAGGCGTATATGACTATTATTTGGCAGTAGGCGCCAAGCGTACCGATAACGGAGAAATTACTTGGTATACAAACCGTAATCTTTTAGTCAAAGTAAATCCGAAAGAACTGGATGCTTCCAATATTACTTTAAACCAAGATACATTTACCTATGACGGTAAAGAACAAATACCTACTGTTACCGTGAAAGTCGGTGGCAAAACATTAACGGAAAACACCGATTATACAGTGACTTGGCCTTCTGATTGTAAAAACGCTGGCACGAAAACAATAAAAGTTTTCTTTAGGGGAAATTACAGTGGCAGTGCACAAGTAGATTACGAAATCAAGCAAAAAGAAATTGGAATTTCCTGGGGTGCAACTGAATTTATACCTTACACAGGAGAACTTATTGTGCCACAGGCGACAGCAACCAGTCTTGCAGACGGTGATGTTTGCACATTGACGACTTCTGTAGTTAAAACAACCGAGGGCGCAGGAATTGTTCCGGGCAGATGGCACGCTAAAGTCACATCGCTTTCCAATGACAACTACTGTCTGCCGGCATCCGGAAATTTGGTTGAGGTAGAATACGGAATTGTAAAAGGAAATATCGCTGCCCCTGTTGTTTCGAGCATTGACGAAACAATCAAAGGCAAAGCAGATGGTAAGATTAACGGACTTACTACCGAAATGGAGTATGCAACCGAATACACCGCTGACGATGATAAGTATACAAAAGTAACAGATGCGAATATGACCTTTGCACCCGGTACTTACTATGTACGTTATCAGGCAGCAGGTTATTATAACGCTTCTCCTTTTAAAGAGGTTGTTATTAAGGAGGGTGGATTGCTGAGTGTGACGATCCCTCAAACCCAGACGGGATATACAATCGCAACAGAAGATACCGAGCTTGTATGGAACGGTTCTACAACCCTTTCCTTTACATTGAAAGACGGCTATTCCAAGACAGGTGCCTTTGCGGTGAAAGTCAACGAAACGCCGATTGCACTGGATGCCAATGACCAGTATGTGATCACGAACGCACAGGAAGATATTGAGATCACTGTGGAAGGCGTAGCAGATATAACTCCTCCTACTGCTGAAATCAAGGTTAAGGAAAACAATTGGACTTCCTTCTGGAATAACCTTACCTTTGGTCTGTTCTTCAAGGAAACGCAGGATGTTACCATTACCGTCGATGATGCCGGCAGCGGCGTAAAGAGCATTCAGTATTATCTTTTCGACAGAGAACTGGAACGTGACGAAGTAAGGTCAATCACTGATTGGATCGACTATAACGGCACTTTCAAAATCAATCCCGATAACCGTTACGTGATCTATGTAAAAGTGACCGATAATGCCGGTAATGTTGAATATATCAACTCCGAAGGTATCGTGTTGGATGCTACCGCTCCCGTGCTTTACGGCATTGAAAACGGCGGCGTATACCACGGCGATAAGGTGTTTAAGGCTACGGACGATTATCTTAAGATTCTCAAGGTTGACGGTGTGGACGTAATTGCTGAGCTGAACGGCGATAACGAGTATAAAATTATCGCTGATAACGCAGAACATACCGTAACTGCTATCGACGAAGCAGGAAATGTAACCGAGTACAAGATTACCGTTTACAAAAGGTATATGGTTACCTATACCGACGGTGAAGGCAGTTCCTACGAAAAAGAATTCAATTACGGTGAGGTTATCACGATTCCTACCAATGAGATTTTCAATGATACCTTCCGTAGGGGAGGATATACGCTCACCGGATGGCAGGGCTACACCGAGGGAATGACAATGCCCCTCAGTCCTGTGACCCTTACAGCGTTATACAAACCTAAACAGTACACCGTTTCGTTCAACGCGAACGGCGGTGAAACGATTGAGCCTATCACTGTTACCTTCGATGAAAAATACGGCAATCTGCCTTCCTCTGCGATTGCAGGTCTTTCCGGTGGTAACAAAAACTGGTATCTTATTGACGCATATGGTAATGTTACTGAGACAAATATTAAGAATCTGACCTTGGTAACTACAGCAAGAGATCATACTTTATTCATTAAGCGTAACGTACTTGCCCCTAATATCAGTATTACTCTCGCAGTACCGGGAGGCATATCGGACGGATATCAGTACTATATTCCCGGCGCTTCACAGCGAGTGCTAACCGCAACAGTCGGAAATACGAATACCGATATTTTAGACTATGCGTACAAATGGTATAAGGATGGAGTACTTATTGAAGGGGCAACCTCTAACGTTCTAACACTTGACGGTAATGTGAGCGATAGTGGTACCTACAAGGTGGAAATAACTGCAACACTAAAGGATGGCACCAATATCGTGGTAGCTTCTGATACTGCTACCGCATCTAAGGAGCAGAAGGTCAAAATTCTGCATGCCGCCAATACGATAAGCTACGATGCCAACGGTGGTGAAGAGGGTCCGCAAAGCTCCTATACAGGTGGTGCCACTTTGAATGTTTCAAAAGATGTGCCTACCAGAATGTATTATGATTTCATCGGTTGGAACACCAAGCCTGACGGCAACGGTGACAGCTATAAAGCGGATGAACTTTACACCTTTGCAGAGGACAACGGAAACGGCGGATGCGTTGTAACATTATATGCACAATGGAAACTTGTGGAATACACCGTAACCTACACAGCGGATGGCCAAATCATAACAACCGAAACCGTTGGACACAGCAAGGATGCAAACCTTCCCGCTGTTCCTGCAAAGAACGGATACGTTGGCAAGTGGGACAGCGACGGCAAGAACATCACCGGAGATACAACAATTACGGTGGTTTACACGGAAATTCCTGTTGTAAAGCCCAATGAAGTGAAACCGGAGGATAAGACCGACCTTGAGGATACCAAGAAGCAGCTTGAAGATATGCTGAAGGATGACTCCTACACCGATGAAGATAAGAAGAACATCCAAGATGCCATTGACGATATCGACGATGCTCTTGAAGTGATCGGCAATGTAGAAGCAGTCGAAGATCTTATTGACAAACTGCCGGAGAACATCACCAAGAACGACGAGGATGCAACCAAGGCTGCTGACGATGCCTATAATGCACTTTCTGACTACGAGAAATCCCTTGTAGACGAGGATGCAAAGAAAGCACTTGACGATGCAAAGGCAGCTCTTGCAGAGCTGAATAAGCCTGCTGACACTGACAGTCCTCAGACCGGCGACAATAGCAATATGTTCCTCTGGATCGCACTTTTCTTCATCAGCGGCGGCGCAGTGATTACACTGACCGTTGTTGACAGAAAGAGAAGAATGGCAAGCAAAAGATAAATAAATCGCATTAGTAAAGGCGGTAGTGAGCAAATCACTACCGCCTTTCATCATTCGTAGATTAAGTCTTTATTTACAATTTCTGTGGCTCGGCTACGGATGTTATTCATCCGACCAACCCATTCCATTTGATTATCTGCTTTGAGTTTTTCGGTCACACCCTCACGTTCTGCCATCTGCTTTACAAGCCGAGAAAGCATATCTTCTGCTTGTTTGTCGATGCCTGCAAGATAGCCATTCAGTTTGCTGCTTGTCAGCAGATTAAGATATAGCACCTTGCGGAATTGCTTAATATATCGCAAGTGTTGCTGTCCCCATAAGCCGATAGGCTGTTCTTCTTCATCGGGAAGGGTAAGGTCAGGGATGTAATAATCACCTTGTAGAGTGTAGCCGATGCCCGTCTGTTCGTTATAAATGTGTTTTTCCATAATCAAGCCTCCTTGTAGATTACCTTGAATTTCTTTTGTTTCGCATAAATGATTTTCAGTAAGACCTCATCCACCGCATCGGTATACTTGCCATTGGCGATCAGGTTGTTCCGCATTTCGTTCAGGCAGTTCACAACCACCCGCCGTTCAAAATCATCCAACGCTATGTAATACTTCTTATCTCGCATATCGTTCACTCCTTTAGCAAGTCTTGGAACGGAGTGTCGGTGGCAACGAAGGTATCGTATGTAAAGTTTGCTCCCAACCGAAACCCCATCATAAAACTATCGAGGTTGGATTCGCCGTTTACCACGCTCCACGCATTTACAAAGTCGAGAAACTTTTTCTTGTTCTCGCCGGAAAGCGCTTCGGTCAGAAATTCCTCGTTTAACATCAACACTTCCATTTGCTTCTGCACTGCTTTGTCCTGCTTGGTGCTTCGTGCCTGCGGATCAATGTTGCCATAATAAAATTCTTCTATAAATTTGCCCATATTGTTACCTCCTTTGGTTTTCTACCATAATTGTATTCAAAGGCGGTTTAATAGTCGAATGTACCGCATAAAACAGAAAAAGGGCAAGAAAAAAGAGAGAAGCCGAAACTTCTCTCAATTCTCTTGCCCTTCGCAATGCTCAGCGTTCCTATAAAACATAACTGTCCTTAGCAACCCTGCTCATTTCGTCCGGATATTTTTTTATTGATTGCGCCTGTCGGACAGCCTGAAGACAGTTACGCTTGCGGATGTAATCAGGGATTATCATATGCAGCTGGAAAAAGAGAAATAATCTTTGTCAGTTGGAATTGTCAAAAAAAGAAAAATTTTCTATAATAAAAAGTGGAATAAGGATGTGTATACATCATTTTTTGTTTAACAGGAAATTCTGAAGGAACTTCCTGTTAAATAAAAGGCACTGCGTGCCGAGGTACATTCTTTTTTAAAGAAAAATGAGAGTATGAGGAACAAAGGATGAATGAAAAATTAAAAGAAATGGGAGAAGCATGGAAAAATCTGTATGGTTCATTGTTCAAATGGATCATTTTGTCCGGGGTGATCGGAAGTCTCATCGGGCTGATCGCCAGTGGATTTTCCTATGCGATCGTATGGGCAACTTCATTTAGAGAAGCAAATCCGATGATCATTCTTGGGATGCCACTTGGTGGTCTGTTGATTGTCTGGCTGTACAAAATTACCGGACAGGAGAAGAATTCCGGAACGAACCTGGTTCTGACAGTAGTCCGGTCGGATGAGGAAGAGGTTCCGGGATGGGTGACACCACTGATCCTGATATCAACAGCGATCACGCATCTGTTTGGAGGATCTTCCGGACGAGAGGGTGCAGCGCTTCAGTTTGGAGCAAGTGTAGGAAATGTATGTGCGAAATATCTGCATTTGAATGAGAGTGACAAGAAGATCATCATTCTGGCAAGTATGAGTGCCGCATTTTCAGCACTTTTCGGGACACCGATGGCGGCGGTTGTATTTCCAATGGAAGTGATCAGTGTTGGTGTGATGTATTATGCAGCGCTGGTGCCATGTGTATTTTCTGCATTTGCAGCACAGGGGATTGCGCTGCTTCTGAAAGTGAGGACCGTTACTCCACCGTATCTGGTAGAATCGGTTCCGGATTTTTACAGCGTGGATTCGATCAAAGCGATCATTCTGGCAATTGCGTGTGCGCTTGCCGGAGCACTGTTCTGTATTGTGCTGCATAATGGGGAACATTATCTGAAGAAATGGTTTCCGAATCCGTATGTGCGTGTGGTTGCAGGGGCAGCAGGAGTGATCATTTTGTATTTTGTACTCAGAACGGATGCCTATCTGGGGCTTGGAACAGGCGTGATTTCTGCAAGCTTTAAAGAGGCGGCAGGGCCACAGATGTTCCTTCTGAAAATGCTGTTTACGGCACTGACGCTCTGCGCCGGATTCAAGGGTGGAGAGATCGTACCGTCACTGTTTATCGGAGCAACACTTGGTTCTTTTATGTCTACGATCCTTGCAGCACCGACAGATATCTGTGCGGCATGTGGAATGGTTGGAGTATTTTGTGCAGTTACGAACAGCCCGATCGCATCACTTCTGATTGCATCCGAGTTGTTTGGATTTAACGGAATGCCATTTTACTGCATCGTAATTGCTGTAAGCTATCTGCTTTCCGGATATTACAGTTTATACAAAGAGCAGAAAATTGTTTACTCCAAAACAGAGAATAAATACGTGGACAAACATACAAAATAATCGAAAAACAAAAAGAAACAAAGCGAATTGGCGGCTTTAAAGGATAAAAACTGACAATTGACGAGAAAAAATTAAAAAATAAAAGAAAATACTTGAAAAAATAAAGAACGTGTGCTAGTATCTAAAAATAATTTAGTAAAGCAAAGCGATGAAAGAGACTCTTGCTTCTGGAACTTGACAGGAATACGGCGTCACCGACTGAGAGCGCTGTTTGAGGAATGAGGCGAAGGGAACACTCTGGAGCAGATTATCTGAACAGGAAGCACAGGTGCTTTAGTAGGGTAATACGGTTCATGCACGTTACGCATGTAAGAGAGGAATCCAAAAGGATTCAATGCGGGTGGTACCGCGGATCATCAGATTATCCGTCCCGGAATACGAAAAAGTATTCCGGGGCTTTTTTTATGCATATCAAAACCAATCCGGAATACGAAGTTGACAAAAGCAAAACATATTTTAGGAGGATTGTGACATGGAATTTATGACAGGTGTAAAAGAAAAAGAAACGCTGGAGCTTAGTGAATTACTGGAAGAGGGAAGACTTGGAGAAGAAGTGAAGGTAAATGGAGCCGTTCATACAATTCGTGACATGGGAACAGTCGCCTTCGTGATTCTGAGAAAACGGGAAGGTCTGGTCCAGTGTGTATACGAAGAAGGCGTTACAAAATTTGACTTGAAAGATTTAAGAGAAGCCGCTACAGTAGAAGTAACAGGAAAACTGACCGAATCAGAGAAGGCACCGAACGGAATTGAAATCCGTCTGAGTGAGATAAAAGTACTCAGTATGCCAAAAGACAGCCTTCCACTTGCCGTTTCAAAGTGGAAACTGAACACTTCACTGGAAGCGAAGCTGAACTATCGTTCCATTTCTCTTCGAAACGTAAGGGAAAGAGCGAAGTTTAAAATTCAGGAAGGAATCGTAAGAGGCTTCAGAGAGTTCCTGTATAAAGAAGGTTTTACAGAAATTCATACCCCGAAGATCGGAGCAAAAGGAGCAGAAGGAGGATCTAACCTCTTCCGACTGGATTATTTCCATCGTCCGGCAGTGCTGGAACAGAGTCCACAGCTGTACAAACAGATGATGGTTGGTGTTTTTGACAGAGTATTTGAGACAGGACCGGTATTCAGAGCAGAAAAACACAACACCAAGCGTCATCTGAACGAATATACCAGCCTGGATTTTGAAATGGGTTATATCGACAGCTTTGAAGATATCATGGCGATGGAAACGGGCTTCCTTCAGTATACGATGGAGCTTCTGAAAAAGGATTATGCGAAGGAGCTTAAAATCCTGGATGTGACACTTCCGGATGTCTCTAAAATTCCGGCAATTCGTTTTGATGAGGCAAAGCAGAAGGTTTCAGAAAAATACGATCGTAAGATCCGCAACCCATATGACCTGGAACCGGAGGAGGAGCATCTGATCGGACAGTATGCAAAAGAAGAATGGGGTTCTGATTTTGTATTTGTAACATACTACCCGTCAAAGAAGCGGCCGTTCTATGCAATGGATGATCCACAGGATGAGAAATTCACACTCAGTTTTGACCTTTTGTTCCGTGGACTTGAGATCACGACCGGAGGACAGAGAATCCATGATTACGACATGCTGATGGAAAAGCTTGAAAAGCGGGGAATGACGGAAGAAGGACTGGAAACCTATCTGGATACATTCAAACATGGTATGCCGCCACATGGAGGTCTTGGAATCGGAATGGAACGTCTGACAATGCAGCTCCTTGGTGAAGATAATGTCCGTGAGACAACTCTTTTCCCAAGAGATTTAAGCAGACTTACACCGTAATGACCGGGCTCCCTGTCTGGTCGGTAAAAAGGAGAGCTGACAAGAGGCAGCGGGGGAGGTAAAAATGAGAAGAAGATGTTCTTTATGCGGAGGAAAATTAAACGGAAATATCTGCACGGAGTGCGGACTTGATAATTCAAAGAATGATGATCAGTATGTGACACTTGAAAATTCCGGTCATGAAGAGTCTCTGACACATGTACATACGGAAGAAGAAAAGCCGTATGAAGGAAAGACTATGACGCGGGAAAATGTGCGCAAGGCGAAGAATGCAGATAAAAAAGCAAAGAAAGCAGCTGCAAAAAAGGCGTCAAAGAATGCGGCAGCAGGTAAAGCAAATCCGGTGGGTAACGGATATTCAGCAGCAAATGCGAGCTACAATACCGCAGGCACAGGCTACAGCCAGACAGGAAACCAGAGTTACAGTTATACATCATCTTCAATGCAACAAAGCAGCAGACCGGTAAAAAAGAAAAAGAAGTTTGGAAAGTTTCTGGTCGGTTTTGTGATCATTGCCGCATTTGCAGGCGAGCTTGGTGGAACGATCATTCATGAGGTTCAGAATTATTTTGAAGACTATACATATGATGACAGTGACAGCTACACAGAGGATGATCCGTACAGCGATGTGCAGGAAGTGATGCCGGATGACGGAGAAGTCTATGAGGCAGATCTGACGGCCGGTATTTATAAAGGCGGGGTACATATTCCGCAGGGAACCTACACACTGACCTGCAATGGTGGAAGTGGCCGGGTAGAACTGATAGACAGTAAAAACAATATCTGGACGCAGTATTATTTTGGAGATGATTACGAGGATTCGCAGGAAGAAGTCAGCGGTTTTGAAGTGTTTCCGGGATGCTATGTAGTAGTAGAGGATACACTGGAACTTCACATGATGGCAGAGAATGCACAGATGGATTTAACAGGAATTTCAAATCCGCTTACAGAATCTAAGGTCGTATCTGATAAATTTACAGTAGGAAAAGATGTGCCGGCTGGCGTATATGATGTGCGGTGCGTGGAAGGTCTTGGGATTTTTGATTATGACGTGACAGTAAGTGCCGGATACGAAAGCTATATGGGAATGCTGATCGGTAATGAAGAGTCGGGGTTTCCACAGGAGCTGAAAAATATTGTCCTGATTGATGGAACAGAAGTTGATCTGGAAGGACTTACAGTAGAACTTACACCGAGTGAGTGGATTGAATCGGAGGAGTACGAAAGCTTTTATGATAATTATAATTAGCCTGCAAATAAAAAGTCAAGGCTAAATTGAAAGAACATTGAAAATTTTATACAGGTTGAAAATTGGGTATCAAAATAAGACCACCACACCAGTGCTGGCCTGAAAATATTAGTGGATAATTAAGATTCAGGAAGAGATGAAAGATATTCTTTCACTCGTCCGTAGTAGATTCTTAGAAACTTGTTGGTACCTGCAGTCATATAGACATAGTAAGGCTTGCCTTGAGCACGTTTCTTGTCTAAGAACTGATAAACAGGATCATCTTGAGGATGTGTTTTAATTAGGACATCCATTACCTGAAATAAAGTCTTTCTTAGATCAGAGGAACCTCGTTTTGAGGTTGGAACACTTTTTTGTTCATAACTTCCGGATTCATTAACACCGGGATCTACACCGGCAAATGCAGTAATAGCACTTTTGTGAGTGAAACGGGAAACATCTCCGATCTCAGCCATCAACTGAGGTCCGAGTGAAGTTCCAACACCTTTCATAGCCATAACGACAGGATATTCCGGGAGTTTGGATGCAGTTTCATTCATGAGAGTGCGTAGTGACTCAACAGTTGTAGAGGCACTGTTAAGCTGGTCTACAGCCTGCTTGATAATAAGCTTTGTAACGGAATCCTTTGGAAGTACAGGAACAAGTTCCTTTGCTTTTCCATAGATTTCTTCAGCTTTTGACTGACTGAAGTTGTACTTCTTGCGTTTGCACCAGTTTTGATAATGGTCGATAAAGGCATTCAGGGACATTTTACGGACACAGTCCACATGCCAGTATGTAGATGCAAAATCAACCCATTTCTGGCTGCCGTCACTGCGTGCAGGACTGTCAAAGTAAGTATTCACACCAGGATAGGTTTGGTCAAGGATGCCGATAAGATTATTCTTCATAGCCGTCTTGTGTTTCATGTAAAAGCCGAACTGACGGTTCATGGTTTTGAGCTGATTGCGTAATTCATCCATAACATTATACTGTTTAAGATTTTGCCATTTGTCAAGAGCATATCGGGCAATCTTAACAGCATCCGCTTTATCAGATTTCACTTTACGAAGAGAATCATTATCAAAGTCTTTGATAAGTTTTGGGTTAATGGCACTGACGAAAAGATTTGCCTCTGAAAGCTGATGAGCGAGGACTTCATAATAACGTCCTGTGTGCTCCATCACGATTCGGGACTCACCTTCAACAGAATTGATTAGTTCTACAAGTGAACGGATGTCACTGGTCGTGTGTTTGATTTCAAAAGGTGTGGAAACAATTTCACCGAATGGTCGCATAATAGCAACCATACTCTTACCTTTTGAAACATCGATACCTACTGCGTTCATAAATTTGTCACTCCTTAAGATTATTGCAATGGATAAATACCAGTTTTACTCATTGCCTATTCAATCTACTGAGGTGTGACACGAATGCACCTATGGCGATTCAACCTGCATAAAACGAACGCTGCGAATGAGGAGCTGGTTATCAGTCTATTTAACGGACGCGAAGTCCAAGGAAGGAAAAGATATCCAATTGCTACCTACATTCTAACAGCTTAAGCAACAAGATGGATAATTCCTTACTGGCTGTAAGGGATATTAACCATAAATATATTGTAGTAGGAAGGATAAGGACAATGGCAAATAAGATTTCGGATGAAACAATCGAATACGTTGGAATTCTGGCGAAGCTGGAGCTTTCTGACGAAGAAAAAGAGCAGGCAAAGAAAGACATGGAAACCATGCTTGATTATATTGATACCCTGAATGAACTGGATACAGATGGGATTGAACCGATGTCACATGTATTTCCGGTAAATAACGTATTCCGTGAGGATGTAGTGACTAATGGAGACAATCACGAGGCAATGCTGGCAAATGCGCCACAGCAGAAGGAACAGAGCTACAAAGTACCTAGAACATTCGCATAGGAGGAGACCAGGATGGATTTGAAAAGTCTTACAGCCGTTGAACTCGGAAAAAAGATTCAGGCAAAAGAGGTTACAGTAAAAGAAGCAGTGGAAGCGTGCTTTACACAGATAGATAAAGTAGAAAAAGAAGTAAACAGTTTTGTGACACTTCAGAAAGAGGCAGCACTTAAAAGAGCAGAAGAGGTACAGAAGCTGATCGATGATGGAACACTGACCGGACCGCTTGCGGGAGTACCGGTTGCGATCAAGGATAACATGTGTACGGAAGGTGTGACGACTACCTGCAGTTCAAAAATTCTGAGTAATTTTGTACCGACATTTTCAGCAGAAGCAGTTCTGAACCTGGAAAAAGCAGGTGCAGTTGTGATCGGAAAGACGAATATGGATGAATTTGCGATGGGAAGCACGACTGAAACTTCTTATTATGGAGAGACAAAGAATCCGTGGAATCTGGAGCATGTACCGGGTGGATCTTCCGGTGGCTCCTGTGCGGCAGTTGCGGCGCTGGAAGTACCATATGCTCTTGGATCTGACACCGGCGGATCGATCCGTCAGCCAAGTTCTTACTGCGGAATCGTTGGAATCAAGCCAACCTACGGAACGGTATCCCGTTATGGACTGATCGCCTACGGATCATCTCTTGACCAGATCGGACCGGTTGCTAGGGATGTAACCGACTGTGCGACGGTTCTTGAGACTATCGCATCCCATGATGCAAAAGACAGCACTTCTGTAGAACGTCAGGACACGGATTTTACAAGTGCGCTGGTAAACGATGTAAAAGGGATGAAGATTGGCATTCCAAAAGATTATTTTGGAGAAGGTCTGGACGAAGAAGTGAAAAAACCGATCCTGGAAGCTGCAGAGGTTCTGAAAAATGCAGGAGCTGAGATTGAAGAATTTGATCTTGGACTTGTAAAATATGCGATTCCGGCTTATTATGTCATCGCATCTGCTGAGGCAAGTTCCAACCTGTCACGATTTGACGGTGTCAAATACGGATATCGCACAAAGGATTATGAAGAACTGCACCAGATGTACAAAAAGACACGTTCGGAAGGCTTTGGACCGGAAGTAAAACGCCGTATCATGCTTGGTTCTTTCGTACTCAGTTCCGGATATTATGATGCATATTATCTGAAAGCACTCCGTACCAAAGCGTTGATCAAGAAGGCATTTGACAGCGCATTTGCAAAATACGATATGATCCTTGCTCCGGCAGCACCGACGACAGCACCGAAGCTTGGCTCTTCCTTAAGTGATCCGATCAAAATGTATCTGGGTGACATTTACACGATCTCCGTGAATCTGGCAGGTCTTCCGGGAATCAGTATCCCGGTTGGACAAGATGCAAAAGGTCTTCCGGTCGGAATGCAGCTCATTGGAGACTGTTTCCAGGAGAAGAAGCTTTTCCAGGCAGCTTATACTTATGAGTGCCTGACAGAGAAAAAATGGGTATCTATGTACGACAAAACAGAAGCAGCCGGAAAGGAGGAAGCGTAGATGTCAAGACAGTATGAAACCGTAATCGGACTGGAAGTTCATGTAGAACTGGCAACAAAGACAAAAATTTTCTGTGGATGCAGTACTGCATTCGGGGGTGCACCGAATACACATACCTGCCCGGTATGTACCGGTATGCCGGGCTCCCTTCCGGTATTAAATAAAAAAGTAGTAGAATATGCGATGGCAGTAGGACTTGCGACAAACTGTAAGATCACACAGGTGTGCAAATTCGACCGTAAGAACTATTTCTATCCGGATAACCCGCAGAACTATCAGATTTCACAGCTCTATCTGCCAATCGCGAGAGATGGCTATGTAGAGATTGAGGTCGGAGAGCAGAAGAAAAAAGTCCGTATCCATGAGATGCATATGGAAGAGGATGCCGGAAAGCTGATCCATGATGAGTGGGAAGACTGTTCACTGGTGGATTACAACCGAAGCGGTGTGCCGCTGATTGAGATCGTATCTGAGCCGGATATGCGTTCGGCAGATGAGGTTATTGCTTACCTGGAAAAACTGCGTATGATCTGTCAGTATCTTGGAGCGTCAGATTGTAAGCTTCAGGAAGGTTCTATGCGAGCAGATGTCAACCTTTCCATTCGGGAAGTAGGTGCTTCTGAGTTTGGAACCAGAACCGAGATGAAGAACCTGAATTCATTTAAAGCAATTACACATGCGATCGAAGGAGAAAGACAGAGACAGATTGAACTCATCGAGGAAGGAAAGAAAGTTATCCAGGAAACTAGAAGATGGGATGATAACAAAGAGTATTCTTATGCAATGCGTTCCAAAGAGGATGCACAGGATTACCGTTATTTCCCGGAACCGGATCTGGTACCGATCGTGATCAGTGATGAGTGGATCCAGAAGATCAAAGACCAGCAGCCGGAGCTGAGAAACGAAAAACTTGTGCGCTATGAGAAAGATTATGACATTCCTCGTTATGATGCAGAGATCATTACCGGAACGAAGAAGATGGCTGATCTTTTTGAGGCGACCTGCGCAATCTGCAACAAGCCGAAAAAAGTATCGAACTGGCTGATGGTGGAAACCATGCGTCTGTTAAATGAAAACGGACAGGAGCCGGCAGATATTAAATTTTCACCGGAGAATCTTGCAAAACTGATCGAACTTGCAGACGCGGGAACCATCAACAGTTCTGTAGCAAAAGAGGTATTTGAAAAGGTATTCGCAGAGGATGTGGATCCGGAAAAATATGTAGAAGACCATGGACTGAAGACGGTCAATGACGAAGGTGCGCTTCGAACGCTCGCAGAAGAAGTGATTGCAAAGAATCCAAAAGCAGTAGAAGATTTCAAGGGCGGAAAAGAAAAAGCACTTGGAGCACTGGTTGGACAGATCATGAAGGCAATGAAAGGAAAAGCAAATCCGGGTATGGTTAATGAACTTCTCAGGGAGATGCTGAAATAAAAAATAGAAAAATAGAAATAAAAAAATCGTCCGGTTATCAAGGAGTAAAATGTGATAATCGGACGTTTTTTTATTACATATACTGTATCTGTTCTTTCGCCGGTTCTGATGCCGGATTCGCAAAGAACTGTTCTTTTTCTGTCACTTCCAGCACTTTTCCCTGATCCATAAAGATCACCTGATCGGCAATTCGCTTTGCCTGAGCCAGATTGTGGGTGACAATAACAAAGGTATATTGTTTTTTTAATTCCAGAAGAGTCTCTTCGATCGCAATTGTATTTTTCATATCCAGTGCGGAGCACGGTTCGTCAAGAAGCAGGATTTCCGGATCGGCACAGAGGCTTCGTGCGATAGCAAGACGCTGTTTTTGTCCGCCGGATAATTTGAGGGCAGATTTTTTCAGCTGGTCTTTGACCTCATTGTAGAGCCTTGCTTTCTGTAAGGATTCAGTGATTTTTTCGGAAATCTCTTTTTTATCACGGACGCCGTGATATTTCAGCACGTAAGACAGATTTTTCTCAATGCTGTGTGGGAAAGCAATCGGCTGTTGGAAAACCATACCAACGCGCCTTCTGAGTTCTTCTTTCGGAAGAGATTTGATGTCGGTTCCCTCTAAAGTGATCGCCCCTGAGAGGTAGCCGCCTTCTTCCTCCACCATCCGGTTCAGGGATTTCAGAAAAGTGGTTTTTCCGCAGCCGGACTGTCCGACGATCGCTGTGATCTGTCCTTTGGGAATTGTCAGGCTGATTCCGTGAAGAATTTCATGTTTTCCAAATCCGCATTTTAGATTTTCTATATTCAGCATATCAGTTGTCCTTTCGTAGATAGGTGATAAATTTACATATTAACTGGATGATGAGCAGGAAGAGCATCAGTACAAATGCGGTTCCGTAAGCGTAATCCAGGGAAAATCCGTTGTTCACAAGGATATACAGATGATATGGAAGTGACATGAACGGATCAGAGAGCGAATGCGGAACATCAGCCCGCATGACAGCTCCGGTGTATAAAATCGGTGCAACGGCACCCATTCCGTATGCCATTCCGAGTGCAACGGTTCCTAGAAGTTCTACAAAGCAGGTAGGAAGGATCATTTTACGGAGGGCATATTCACGGGAAAGACCGAGACTTAAGGAGGTCTTCATATATTCGCGTCCTTTTTCATCCAGGATCTTTTTGGCGCGGATCGCAACAAAAGGAATGATCATTGCTGCAACACACAGTGACGAACACAGAAGGCTGTGGCTAAGTCCAAAACGGTAGATCAGAAGCGTATATCCGACCAGCCCAAAAAGGATTGAGGGAATTCCGGAAAGTCCGGTGATCGCCATATTTACAAGGACGGAAAATCGTTTTCCGGTGCTGTAAAATACAAGATAAATGGCAGCACCGATACCAAGGATACCGCCGATCAGTGCGGAAAGTGCGCCAAGGTAAATGGAACCCATCAGTGCCGGATAGATACCGCCTGCAGTTCCAAGTGGAACACCGGCAGGCTTGTCCAGAAGGAAGGACAGGCTAAATACTTTTTTCCCTTTCCAGAAGACATAAAGGAAAAGGAAGAGTGTGACAGCGATCACGCAAAGCCCGAGTATACTGAGAATCAGGCGTGTGAAAAATTTCTGCAGTTTAGTTCTCATGGGTGGCAAGCCTCCTTTTCAGAAGATAGCTGATACCGAGTACGATGAAAAGAATCACAAGCAGCACAGCATTTGCAACGTAAAGTACGGAGAGGTGAAGACTTCCGTATTCAATACTTCCCATTTCCAGTGCGGTGAGGGCAGGAAGTGTCTGACCTCGTCCAAGGAGTTTGGGATAAATCGGAGAATTACCGATTACCATCATGACTGCCATTGTCTCGCCAAGTGCGCGGCCGAACGCCATCATTGCACCAGCAATGATTCCCGGACGGATTGCCGGAAGAATAAAATGCAGCAGGGTAAATTCTCTGGAGAATCCAAGTGTGATCGCACTGAACTCGTAAGTCTTCCGTGCAGTCTGCAGGGATTCATGACAGGTGGAAATAACGAATGGTAAAAGCATGATCCCAAGCACGATCCCGGCTGCCAGAATACACTGACCGGCTGCCATATGGAGATGGGTGGCAAAGGCTTTTACAAGAACCGTAAGCCCGATGAATCCGAAGATGACGGACGGGATTCCTGCAACCAGATCGATGAACGCAAGGAATACGGATGCCACCTTTTTCGGAAGGTAGTAGTCCAGAAAGCAGGCACAGGCAACGCCGAAGATGAGTGCGAGGACAACTGCGATCGCTGAGACATAAAGGGTACCGGCAATCGCCGGTAAAAGTCCGTACTGCGGTTTCTGACTGACCGGACGCCATTCAGTGGAAGGCAGGACCATTTTGATCCCAAGCTGTGAAAAGGCAGGAATACTTTCTTTCACAATATGGATCAGCATGACTGCCATCAGTGCCGTTACGAGAAAGGCAGCCAGATAAATGATTCCTTTGCTGAATTTATCTGAAAGTTTCTTAAACATAGTAAATCCTTTCTATGTATGATGCAGGACAGACAGCGCTGTCCGGATACAAATCAAAATTTATCCCTGGGATTAACCAGCGACATATAGCAAGAAAAAGGGGTGTGTCTTTGCACACCCCTTTCATATCAGAAGATTATTTCATAGGAATGAATCCCATATCTTCTACAGTTTTCTGTCCTTCATCACCAAGAACGTAATCAAGGAAAGCCTGCTGTACATCTGTCGGATCACCAGAACCTACAAGAAGAAGTGGTCTCTGGATGATGTAAGATCCATCAAGAATGTTTTCTTTTGTTGCAGCAACACCGTTTACTTTCAGCGGAGTTACTTTTCCTTCGTTCTGGTTAGCAACACCAAATGAAGCATATCCGATTGCATACTGGTTATCAATGATATCCTGAACAAGTTCACCCATAGAAGAAGCCTGGATTGCATCAGCTTTTACTTCTGTGTCGCCCATGATATTCTTCTGGAATACTTCATGAGCTCCACCGTTGATATCACGTGTAATAACAACAACTTCTTCGTCAGGAAGAGATGAGTCAAGATCTTTCCATGTAGCATATTCACCGGAGAAAAGTCCTACGATCTGTTCGGTTGTAAGATCATCAAGAATATCATTTACCGGATTAGCCGGGTTTACTGCGATCGTCAGAGCATCGATACCAACCTGATATTCTTTTTCGTCTTTGATTGCTTCTTTTTCTTCATCCTTTACGCTTCTTGCAACCATACCAAATGTTGCAGTTCCGTCGATAACGGCTTTGGTTCCCTGTCCGGATCCGCCTGCTGAAACGTAGATTGCGATATCTTCTTTTGGAAGAGATGAATCATATGCATCCCATGTTCCATAAGTATCAAAGAATGTAGTAGCCATAGAAGTGATAACCGGTGCTAAAGTAGAAGATCCGTTGAATAAGATCTGATTGCTGTCAGAATCAGCAGATGCTTCTGTCTTTGTTTCTTCTTTTTTGCTGTCAGCAGAATCTGACTTGCTGCTTCCGCATCCTACTGCCATAGATGATACCATAGCAAGTGTAAGAGCGATTGATAAAAATCTCTTTTTCATTGTATGTATTCCTCCCTGAATAAAATTTACATATCTAAAATAAAAATTTAACATTCTTTTAATAAAATGTATGTTGCATGGACAACATTTTCTATAGATAATCTGCATGATTGATATAGAAAGTATCTATACACTAAATATCTATGGAAGGAATGGGAAAGCCATGCTATACTATACATACGAATATGTGTTTGGTTTTTATTCTACGGGAACTTCCTGTGAAATAAAAGGTATTGCGTGCCATAGGTGCACATTTTTAAAATTATGGAGGAATTCATGACGGAAGAAATTAAAAAGCTGATCATTTATACAAGGAAAATGAAGAAAAGGGAGCCGTTGTACCGGGACTACCCGGAGGAGTTCCGGGAAGAAATCCGGGGATATCTGGAAAGCAACCATATTTCCAGACTTTATGCACATCAGGTGGAAATGTTCGAAAAGGTCAGATCCGGAGAAAATGTAGTGATCACCACATCAACTGCAAGTGGAAAGACGCTTGCCTTTCTGCTTCCGGTATTGCAGGAAATTCTGGAAGATCCGCTGACACGTGCGATTTTTATTTACCCGACGAAGGCACTGGCAAGTGACCAGTACCGCGCGATGCAGCCGATTTTGAAATTTTTCGGAGAGGGAAGGGTTTCTGCAGGCGTGTACGATGGAGATACCAAACCTGCCGAGCGGACAAGGATCCGCAAGAGTGCAAATATTATCCTGACCAATCCGGAGATGCTGAACTCGGCATTCCTTCCGAATCACAGCAATTACGGGTTTGACGCGATTTTTGCAAATTTACGATATGTAGTGATCGATGAGCTTCATTCCTACCGCGGTGCTTTCGGAGCACATCTGGCAAATATTTTCCGGAGAATGCACCGGATCTGCCGGTATTACCATTCGAATCCGCATTTTCTGTGCAGCTCCGCGACGATCGCCAATCCGGTAGAGCTTGCCGAAAAGATCTGTGGAAGCGGATTTACGCTGATTGACCGGGATGGATCGCCGGCACCGGAGAAGGAATACTGTATTATCCAGCCGCCGGAGATCAAGGGGAATAATGATAAAGTATACGGAAGGATTGCGGCGTCAAACGTGGCAGCCGGACTGATACCGGAGCTGGTGGAAGAGGATCATCATTTTATCACCTTTGGACGATCCAGAAGAAATGTAGAAGTTATTCTAAAAGAAGCAAAGGATAAATTAGATGCTGCCGGATTTCTTGGAATGGCGCGGGTGGGCGGCAAGAATCCGGCAGATCTGATCGCAGGATACCGTGGCGGTTATACCCCGCTGGAGCGAAAAGAGATTGAGCGGAAGATGACGGAGGGAGAACTGGCCGGGCTGGTATCGACGAATGCACTGGAGCTTGGGATCGACATCGGAAAGCTGGATGCAACTGTGATCGTCGGTTATCCGGGGACAAGGGCGTCCTTCTGGCAACAGAGTGGACGTGCCGGACGAAGCGGCAGTGCCTGTGTCAATTATCTGATCCTGGAAAATGAACCGTTTGACCAGTACATTGCCATCGATCCGGAATGGCTGTTCTCAAGAGAAAGTGAAAATGCGATCGTGGATCCGGACAATCTTCTGATCGAGCTTGCACATCTGCGCGCAGCGGCTGCTGAGATGCCACTTTCACTGGATGATATTGCGCTTTTTCCGGATCTTGGAGAAATGATCCCAGTGCTTTTAAGCGCCGGAGAAGTAAAAAGCCTTGCCGGAAGATTTGCCTGGGCGGGACCTGCATTTCCGGCAGGGGATTACAGCCTGCGTAATATGGACAAGACCAGGTTCAAGCTGCTCGCGCAGGAGGACGGACATGAGATCACGGAGATGGACGAATCCCAGGCATACCATGAGATCCATCCGGGTGCTGTGTATATGCATGATGGTGCATCCTATGAGATCACGAAGATGGATCTGGTCAGCCGGACAGCTTACGCCATTCCGTTTACAGGGGATTATTATACGGTACCGGCAGGACAGGAAGAGACGCGGATCCTGCAGGTATTTCAGGAGGAAGCCTATAAGCGGACGGATATCCGTTTTGGAGATATCAATGTCAATGAGATCATTGCCATGTATAAAAAATTACAGTTCCATAACCATCAGAATCTTGGATATGTAACACTGACGCAGCCACTTCAGAAGGATTATGATACGGAAAGTACCTGGATTACGATGCCTGAGAATGTTGTTAAAGTTTACCGTAGTCTTCTGCAACCGAACCGCATGGGAGAGCTGGTGCTGAACAATCATTTCGACGGAATGCAGTATGCAATCAAAAACGCGGCGATGATGGTGACAATGACGGAGCGTGACGATATTGATGTGACAATGTCCAATAATGCGACCATTCCGGATGAATTCCGGGAAGAAAAGGTTTCTCTTTTTATTTATGACAAATACGAGGGAGGGCTTGGTTATTCGGAAAAGATCTATGATCTGATTCCGGAGATTCTGGCGAGTGCAGTCAAAATGGTCAGTGGCTGTCCATGTGAGGATGGCTGCCCGGCATGTGTGGGAGATTATAATCTGGATAAGAAGATAGTACTCTGGGGACTGGAGAATCTTCTGGAAGAGAGTGAAGCGCCGGTTTATCTGAAAAAGAATATCAAAGAACCACAGCCTATGATCCGGAAAGAGTTTTCTTTCTTTAATTTGCCGGATGAATGGGATAAAGTCTGCTATGCCGTGGTTAAGAATGGGGAAGCCGGAGGGCAGTTCTTGAAGACGATCCGCAAGGTAAGTACAGAAGGACACAAGCTGATCCTGACGATGGAAAATGAATTTTATGCGAAGTGGCTGATGGAGCCGGATAATCTGCAAAGTCTGGCGAATACCCTGCGGTATTATGTGATTTGTCCGGCTGATATGCAGATCAGGGTAAGATTTGAAGCAAAGATGGACGAGCAGGAAAAAAAGGAACAGCAAAAGAAGAGGAACCGTTTAAAAAGGCGATATGATGAGAAACTTGGAAATGAATAACATAGAAGAAACAAGAACCCTGAATCCCTATCAGAAAGAGGCAGTACTGGATGAGAATCCGGCATGTCTGGTAAATGCAAACGTAGGAAGCGGAAAGACGACGGTGCTGATTGAAAAGGTGCGGTATCTGCATGAAAAAAAACAGATTCCATATGAGAAAATGGCAGTGCTTACTTTTACCAATAAAGCAGCGGATGAGATTGCAGAGCGTCTTTCCAGGAAAGAAGCAGAACTGACAGAAGAAGAACTTTGGGGATTCGGAACTTTTCACAGTGTTGCACTGCGGATTCTGCGAAGATTTCTGCCGGAAAAGACAGAGGAGGGAGCAGAAGCAGGAGAATGGAACCGGGAATTTACCGTTATCACACCGGAAGATGAAATGGAAATGGTGCTTGCCATTGCAAAAGAAGGCGGTTATAAGATTAAATACCAGAACCGTCTGAAAAAGCGGATGGAAGAGGATTACGCGGCATACCGGAAAGGAAGAACACAGGGAAAATACAAAGATGATCTGTTTCAGATTTTTCCGCTTCTTGAGAAGGCAAAAAGACAGCAGAATAAAATGTCCTTTGCAGATCTACTGGATGAAGGAATGCATGTGGCAAAAGAGCAGGAAGAGGTGCTGGATCTTAAGTGGATCATTGTCGATGAGGTGCAGGACAGTGACGAAAAACAGCTGGAATTTCTGGAGGCGTTAAAAGGCACACAGACCCGCTTTTTTGCGGTGGGGGATCCGAATCAGGTGATCTACAGCTGGAGAGGAACCGGACCGAATATGTTCTTTCTGATCAAGCACAGATTTGGCGCAAAAGAACTGACTCTGCCGGTTAACTACCGGTCCGATGAAGTGATCCTGGAAGCGGCGAACCGGTTCCTTCAGTTTGGAGGAAAGATTAAGGGAAGTGGCGAAAGAGGGGAGAAGATTCTGGTAAGGAATCATTATGATCCATTTATCGAGGCAGAGTATCTGACAGAGCGGATCCGTGAGCTTCATGAACAGGGACTTCCTTACCGGGAGATTGCGGTTTTCTACCGGGTGCAGAAGCAGGCAGAGATTCTGGAAAAAGTATTTGAAAGAGCAGAACTTCCTTATGTTCTTCCGGCAAAACAGAAAGAGGATGAGGATCCGGTTCCGGAAAGACCTCATATGATCCGGGAGTATGTTACAGAAGGGAAGCTGAATGCGGTTTCAGGCGAACATACGATGGAAAAAGCGGCAGATACAGAACGACAGACGGAGGAAGAAGACGCAGTTCATCTTATGACACTGCACGCCTCAAAAGGTCTGGAATTTGATTATGTATTTATTATAGGAATGAACCAGGGACTGATTCCACTGCGTTGCAAGAGTATGGAACAGGAAGAAGAGGAACGTCGTCTGTTTTTTGTAGGACTTACTCGTGCGAGAAGGAATCTGGAACTTTCCTATTATACCAATCCGACGATTCCGGGAACCTTTGAGACACCAAGCAATTATCTGCGGATGTTGCCGGAAGAACTGCTTGACTGGGAAGAAAAGCCGGGAAGTGAGTCGCGGAAAGCGAATTTGCAGAAGCTGCGGAAAGAGACGCGGGAGCTGATCAGGGAGAAAAAGCAGGAGGAAGAAGAGCAGAAAGAAGCACAGAAGCCAAAGAAAAAAGGCAGACATCCGAAGTACGGGGAAGGCGAGATTATTTCTGAGGATGAGATGATGATTGAGCTGGAATTTCCGGGATATGGAAAAAAACAATTTCTGAAAGCATTTGGCGAAGTGGAAGTTTTGAAAGGCTTATAGAGAATGGCAATACAAATTGCTTACTGAAAGACTTTATCGATAAAATATTTTTTCATGAAAGGGCATA
>NZ_BAAHSG010000025.1:7754-13803 GCF_054660775.1 Allocoprococcus similis | reverse complement strand
CGGATATGGACAATATTGTAAAGGTGGTAGCAGATGCACTGAACGGAGTTGCTTATCACGATGATACGCAGATCGCATTGGTTCAGGCAAAGAAATGTTATTCGGCAGTAGAAGGACTGGATGTGACAGTTGAGGAGTATACCGGATAAAAAAGGAAGGAAATGTAAGAAGTGGCAGGACGACCAAAACAAGGAATTGATTATTCCGGATGGTCGGTTGACATATTCGATGGCGATAAGAAGATAGACAAACTTCTTGATGCAAAAGGATGGAAGGGATTCGGGATCTACTTCTTTTTGTGTCAAAGGGCATATAAAGTAAACGGATATTTTTATGAATGGGGCTATGACGACTGTGCAACGACAGCAAGGCGGATGGGCGGCGGCATCAGTTCCGGTACAGTAAAAGAAACTGTGGATTACTGCCTGCAAGTGGATCTTTTTGATAAAGGGTTATTTGACAGGTGGGGGATCTTGACCAGTAGAGGTATCCAGCGTCGTTTTTGGGCGGTACTATCCGAGCGGCGGAGTAAAACAGTATATGGTGAGTATTGGCTTTTGAAACCCGAAGAATGCAAAGGCCTAGTTAAAGTCAGCTTATTTTCGGATATGCAACCGACAAATGATGATGTGCAGGGGACAAATGAGGATTCGCTTTATAGAAAGGAAAGTAAAGTAAAGAAAAGTAATGTATATAAGGGCGCTTTCAGCGATTCTTCCCTTGAATCAGCTTTTCAGTTCTATCTTCTTGTCCGATCACAGAACTGGGGAGAGATCTCTGAAGAGCAGATAAATGCTTTGAGAGAGGATCTTCTATCGCTGTCCTCTGATCTGGATGAACAGAAAGCAATCCTGAATAAAGCTGCAGCTGGCGGATGGAAGAACCTGTATCCGGTTCAGAAGAGAAAGCCGAAATCAAAGAAGCAGTCAGAGAAACAGGGGAAGTTTAAGAATTTTGAAGAGCGTGAATATGAGGATATGACAGATCTTACAAGGAAGTTGATGCAGTGATGAAAAAGAAGAATGGGAAACATGGAAAACGAAGTACGTTCCTGCGAGTTGGAAGCAGGAAGAAACGGAAGATTATTAAGCGTGGGAAGCAGGAGGATTAAACATGCTGATAGAAAAGACATTGAAAGAGGCATTGGCAGACTACATAAAAGGTAAACCAGTGACGGTATTATGGACAAGGGATGATGGAAGTATGGATGCCAGATTACTGTCCGATATCTTGGAACAGGAAGAAAATCATTTTCTGGTAAATGTTCCGGCATATCACAATCCGGAATTTGCACAGGCAGTAGCTGAAATGGTGGAGCGTAAAGGAACAGATGACTATAGCAGAGAAGTAACACCGACAGGGATAACGGAGAAGGACGGAAGTACCACCCCCCCCCCTCACAGAGCCGGATCCAGAAGTGATTCCGGCAGAAAATAAAAGGGAGAAAGCTCTGGAACTGGCAAAAGAAGGAAAAGGTGCGGCAGAGATTGCAAGGATGATCGATGCAAAATACAGTACTGTGTATTCCTGGTTGAATCCGGATAAGTGCAAGAAGCCAAAGCCAGAGAGCAAAACAGCCAGTAATGCGGACCGGCACAAATGCAGGACCTGTATGTTCCGGGCAACAGGAAATACAAAGGGAGCTGGCTGTTCTTATATCGAGATAACAGGTCACAGCAGAAAATGCTCCGTGGAAGAATGCAGTGTGTATCAGAAGGGTAACGCAGTGTCAAAGCGGAAGATGAAAGGATTTTATGAATGAGTTGGGCAGATAAGCAACTAAAGAAACACAAGCTCCGAAAGCAGATCAAAGAGATCATGGATAGTCCGGAGTTCCAAAAGGAACGCCAGAAGGAACTGGACAAGCATACAGCAGAGGCAATGAACTGCTTCCTGTTGATCAGTGTAGATTATTTGTACCGGAACTATCATTGCAAAAGAAAGGGAGTTTTGAAATATCTGGAATTTGTTTTACACCAGATGCACTTTGCACAGAAGGACGAGGAATATTTTCAGCTGATGAATGAGGAGTTGGAAAGAGAAGTGGGTGTGAATGTGTTGGGGACATTGAAAGGCGGTGGAGTGGATGAATAATAATTGGATTCCAACAACAGAAAGACTCCCAGATCAACGGGAATTCATAGAATCCTATGTGCAGAGCGAATATGCAGCAGAATTCCTGGTAACGATCGAGGGAGCAGATAAGGCAACAACGCTGTATTATTCCCAGACAGGTGTCTGGTTCGATGAACAGGGAGAACCGTATAAGGTCGTGGCGTGGATGTCACTTCCGGAAAGGTATAAGGGATAATGGAAGAGGATAAATACACAATGTATGCGGTAAAAAAAGATTTGTATCTGGATGATAACAGCTATAACCATTCTGATAGCAATGAAATGGACTGGATCGGCATGGTGCTTATGGGTGTTTTGCATTCCGGCTATATTAGAGTGATGAGGGATAGAAGGTGATAATTTGCAGGAGAAACGAAGCAGAAAAGAGCAGCGGAGGGACAGGCAGCAGCATTATGAGGAACTGGAAAGCCGGCATGATGCAAAGGCGTTGGAGAGATTCAAAAGACCGGCTTACCAGAGCGTAAGCGTTGCAGAATATCTGGCAAAGAAGTATGACATTACAGCGGAGGTGGATACCGGTGGACAAGGGCGTTTTGATTGAGTACGCGGATATGAAAGAAGAGATTAAGGATCTGCGCCGGAGAATCGAGAAAATCCAGAAAGAATTGAATAAACTGCATGGACAAATTGTCGTGGATTCGGTATCATGTGGTAAGAAGGGGAAAAAGCCACTAGGTACGGTGAAGATCACTGGCAGACCGGTTGGTGTGATTTCCAGAAAAGAACAGTTGCTGAAAAAGAGAACCAGAAGGCTTGAGGAACTGGAAGAAGAGCTTTTGGAAATGACAATCCAGGTGGAAGAGTACATAGAATCCATTGAGAAGAGTGAACTGCGGATTATCTTCCGGCTGTATTTTCTGGATGATTTATCGTATCCAAAGGTTGCAGATCAGATGAACAAAATGTTCCCGAAACGCCGGATACGGTACACGGACGAGAATATTAAGAAAAAAATTCAAAGATATTTTGAAAATGTCCCACAATGTCCCGATAAAAAGTGATAGAGTATAAACTGGAATTGATGAAATGTAACAAGGTAAGACATTTTTGATGGTTCCTCCGATCGTAAGTATTTAAAACCATGAAGAGACACCTGGTATTGCTGGGTGTCTTTTTCGTTGCGTAATGTCGAAAAAAGAGGTATTATGGGGATAGGTTTTAGATATGAGCGGAGGAAAAGACAATGAGGTTATATGGAATGTATTATACCTGCAAAAAGAATATTGAATATGTTAAGAACATGAAAGTTATCAATAGAACAACTACACGGGAAGCAACATGGTCCATAGAGTCTTGGGAGGAAAAGAGCATAGTGTTAAATGAACTTGCTAAAATGAAACCACTAAGAACACCTGCAAGAGAATTATATGAAGCAATCCCTATAGTATATCGAGATCAAGATGAATTTGATATATCAGTGACGGTGAGAGACAAATTTGTAGCTGCAAGAGGAAAACTTATTGTGGCAATGGAAACAATTATTGATATGTATGAAACTATAAATCCAAATAAAGTAACTGATGATGAGTATGGATTCGACATAAAAATGCCCGAATTTGATGATTTGGGAGAGTTTTCTAAGTGTATGGAGGACTTGGACTTTGTAATGAAACAGTGTCCGTATTTGAATGATAAAGATGCACAAATAAAGTACGGATCGATTGATGTTGGCTCTACGTGGTTGACATTTATTATTGCCGGAGTAGGTGCTACAACAATAATGACCAATTTGGCTAAAATTGTTGATGCTGCAATAAAAATAAAATCTCATATGACAACTGTTAAAATGCAGGAAGAGGCATTGAGATCTGTTGAAATAAAAGACGAAATAGCAGCAGAGGTATTAGATGCGTACAAAAAGGCAAATCGGGTTTTAACTCAAAAGAGTGTCGCTGAATTAGAGCAGGAACTTGGGGAGTTAAAGGATGGAGAAGAAAAGGATAAAGCTGGAAAAGCATTAGAAAAATTGGGCTATTGGATGGATAAAGGTATGCAAATATATTCTGCAATTGATGCACCAGCTGAAATTAAAGATGTATTTCCAACACAGCAAGAAACAAATTTCCTGTCGGATGATTTAATAAAATTATTAGAAAATAAAGAAAAATAAATTTGTTTTTATAGCATCCTTCGGGGTGCTTTTCTAATGCATAAAATAAACCAGAATTGAAGGTGGTGAAGTGGCAGGATATGAAAACATAAGAGATGCAAATGACAATCGAACCCCGGAAGAGCGCCGGGAATTAGCAAAAAAAGCAGGAAAAGCGAGCGGTCAGGCAAGACGCAGGAAGGCAGACTTCCGGAAGACCTTAAACCTGCTGCTTACTGCCGAAATAGATAATGAAGAATGGAAGCCGGTTTTGGAGTCACTTGGTGTTGAGTGTACTCTGGAATCGGCTTTGCTTATGGCGCAGATCAAGATGGCATTGGCGGGAGATACGCAGGCGGCAAAGTTTGTAGCACAGTATTCCGGACAAAGCGCCAGAGCCGAGGAAGATCTGGAAAATAAGAAAGCAGATACAGAACTGATCAAGGCAAGAAAAGAAGCTATTACTGGTGAAAATGAGAATGATGAAGCACTTGATCGGCTGGATCAGATCCTGAAAGAGGTGCGGGATAATGCAGTTAAGCAAGAAACAGAATGAGTACATTGTGAACGCAACTCATAGATGGAATATCAAATCTGGCGCAGTACGTTCTGGTAAATCCTACGTTGACACAGCTTTTGTGGTTCCATTCCGTATCCGGGAGAGAACTGGCAAGCCGGGACTCAATGTTATTCTTGGTGTATCCAAAGAATCTATTGAGCGAAATGTGCTGCAACCAATGCGTGAAATCTATACGAACAAGCTGATTGGACAGATCAATAACCGAAATATGGCGCATATCTGTGGCGAAGAGGTGTATTGCCTGGGAGCTGAAAAGGTCAGTCAAGTGGCGAAGATCCAGGGTTCCAGTATCAAGTATTGTTATGGTGATGAGGTTGCTAAATGGAACAAAGAAGTGTTCCAGATGTTAAAATCCCGTCTAGATAAGCCGTATTCGTGTTTTGATGGATCCTGCAATCCGGAGCACCCCACACACTGGCTGAAAGAGTTCCTGGACAATGACAAGTTAGATATCTATCTGCAGAAATATACGATATTTGACAATCCCTTTTTACCTCCGAAATATGTGGAAGAGCTCTGCAAGGAGTATGAGGGTACGATTTATTATGATCGGTTAATCCTTGGACTCTGGAAACGTGCAGAAGGAGCAATCTACAAACGTTTTGCAGATAATTCCGATGCTTACAAATGTGAGGTGCTGGATGAGCTCACGAATGACGCAGAATACAAGCAGTTCAAAAAAACAGATATTGTATCGATAGAGATCGGACTTGACTTCGGAGGAAATCAGTCCGGTCATTCTTTTGTTGCCAGAGGATACACAGATGATTATGCGGATGTGGTTGCGGTAATGTCTAAGAGAATCATGGCGAAGGATTCAGAGGAAGATATTGACAGCAACAGGCTGGATGAGCTGTTCTGTGATTTTGTTCAGGAAGTAATAGATAAATACGGAGTAATCGGAAAAAGCGGTAATTACGTGGAGTATTGCAACGTAGAATCTGTTTATTACGACAACGCGGAAACCGTCCTTGGTAATTCTATCCGGAATGCAGTAGAAAAAAGATTCCCGTGGATCACTGTTAGGAAGGCAAGGAAAGCAGCGATTATTGACCGGATCCGTTGCACGGTAAGGCTTATGGGAGCGGGAAGATTCTGGATAACAGACGATTGCAAGTCCCTGCAGACAGCATTTTCTGATGCGGTATGGAACAAAGATGTAACGGACAAGGATGAGCGTCTGGATGATGGCAGCACCGATATTGATAGTCTGGATGCATTTGAATATACGATAGAAAGAGATA
>NZ_BAAHSG010000025.1:0-7726 GCF_054660775.1 Allocoprococcus similis | reverse complement strand
AGAGCTTATCAGACATGAACAAGAAGTTGCAGACCGGTTTGGCACTTGGAGCAATGGTGCTTAGACCACTTGGACCAGATACAGCAGAATATGTTGCGGCGGATAAATTTATTGTGATCAGTTTTGCGGATGACGGTACGCCGAATGATATTGCTTTTCTGGTTGTGAAGTGTGTTGGTGAGAATGATTATTATACCAGAGTTGAGCGGCACTATTTTACGAATGGGAACCTGACGATTGAGAATAAATGTTATCATTCGCAGAGTCAGAGCGATATCGGGCAGATCTGCAGTCTGGAAGAGGTGGTCGAATGGGCGAACATTCTTCCGGGACCGGTTATTTATCCAGGGATGGTTCAGATGGATTTTGGATATTATCAAAACCCGATTGAGAATAAGGTGGACGGATCCGCTTGTGGTGTATCGATCTATGAGTCCGCAGAGAACCTGATCAGAAAAGCAGACATCCAGGGAGCTCGGCTGGACTGGGAGTACGATTCCGGAGAACGTGCAATCCATATTGACGAGAGAGCTTTGAAGAAGAGCGGTGGAAAGACCTATTTACCGAGATTAAAGAAACGCCTGTATAAAGGGCTGAATCTTGATGATGGAAAAGATAAGGAACTGTATAAAGAATATTCTCCAGAGATGCGAGATGAAGCCTTCCGAAGAGGTTTGGAAGAATACAAACGGGAAATCGAATTCAATGTAGGCCTTGCCTACGGAGATCTTTCCGATGCACAGGAGGTAGATAAGACAGCTACTGAGGTGCTTGCTTCCAAGACAAGGAAATACAACCGTGTAACTGCAATTCAGGGGAAATTGGAAGAGTGCCTGAATGGATTTGTAACTGCTTTGGCATTCTACAACGGTTCTTATATGTCCGGTGTGGAATTTACCTGTGAATTTAATGATTCCATTCTGGCAGACGAAGAATCGGAACGACAGCAAGATCGGCAGGATGTAAGCATGGGCGTTATGAGTTTGTTGGAATACCGGATGAAATGGTACAACGAGGATGAAGAAACTGCAAAGGCAAAACTGCCAGAGCAGAATCAGGTGATGGAGTAGGATGCGGGATGATTACAAAGAAAAGATTGCCAGTAAGATTACAGCGCGGTACATAAGCCTGGAAGAACGGATTTTGCAGGACATTGCTCGGCGGATTAAAAAGACTGGTGAGATCACAAGTACAGCGGACTGGCAGATTAACCGGTTACGGATTCTTGGGTATTCTTCCGAGGATATCGAAAGAGAGATCAAAAAAACACTTGATGCGTCTTATCCGGAAATGTTTGAGTTGTACGATAAGGTGATCGACTGGGAATACGTCCGGAATAAGGACATTTATGAACAGATCAATGCAGAGTTTATTCCGTATGAAGAGAATAAGCAATTGCAGCAGATCACAGATGCGATCATCCAGCAGAGCCTGGAAGATCTGGAAAATGTAACAAAGTCACTTGGATTTTATCTGGATTATAACGGCAGAAAGGTTTTAACACCGCTGTCACAAGTTTATACCAATTATCTGGACAATGCCTGTTTTGATATTGTGACAGGAGCATTTGACTATGGCAGCGTATTACGCCGGGTGGTCACGCAGCTGACGAACAGTGGACTTCGGAAGATTGAGTACGGATCCGGATACGCAAGCCGGGTAGAAGTGGCTGCCAGAAGAGCTGTGATGACTGGTGTGGCGAATCTTACCGGAGAAATAGCAGACTACAATGCCAAGAAGCTTGGAACAGAGTATTTCGAGGTTGAATGGCATGCCGGAGCACGACCTGCGCATTCGGTATGGCAAGGACGTGTCTGGACAAAGGAGCAGCTGCATTCGGTCTGTGGACTTGGCACCGTGACCGGACTTCTGGGAGCTAACTGCTACCACACATACTATCCGTTCTTTCCGGGAATATCGGAACGCAACTGGTCGGATGACTGGCTCGAAGAACAGAACCGGAAGGAAAGCAAGCCAAAAGAGTTCCAGGGCAAAGAGTATACCCTGTATGAGGCAAAGCAGAGACAACGCCAAATGGAAACGGCAATGCGGGCGCAACGTGAAAAGGTACAGATGCTTCAGGACAGCGGTGCTGATCGGCAGGAAGTTATGCTCCAAAAAGCCAAATATCAGGGACAGCTTAACGAATATGCAGCATTTTCTCGGAAAATGGGATTGAAAGAGGAAAGAGAGCGGATTTATATTGATGGACGAGGAAGAATTGCCACCAATAGTAAAACGCAGAATAAGCTATTTCCACCGGAGATGATCCAAAACGCTTCAAAAGATATCGCACAGTATAAGCGGTATAAAGAAGTTCTGGGAGATTCCGTTGGATCACTTGTAAAGTTTGGTCAGGTGAAATATAATGACAGTAAGAAGTGGGAACTGCTGCAGACCTATATGAAATCGGTTAAAGAAGGAATGATTTCCCCGATGTCAAGTTTTGAGAATTATGTCAAGCTTCATAAGGAAATTGAGAAGACGGTGGTTGGCATTAAGACATCAAATGGCGTAAGAATTACCGGTCAGAGTAAACATTTTCTGGAACGTGTAATCGGAACGATGGAAGATCCAAAGACGAAAAGACCGCGATCAGGGGTAACGATAGAGGAAATCATAGATGCACTGAGAAAACCACTTGATTTGAAAAATCCAAAAGCTGATAGGAACGGAAGAATAAGCCAGAGATATATCGGTGAGAAAGCAACTGTTTCGATAAATCCGGAAAACGGGATGTTGATTCAATGTAATCCGACGGATAAGGATTTGGTAAGGAGACTGCACAATGCGTAAATTTGAACTGAGTCAAGAGCAAATAGATTTTTTAAAAAAAGAATATGCGGACAATCCGTTAGTTCAAAAAGTATTAACATCTGAAAACAATAGGGTATTCGAGGTAGATATAGATACAAAAATTGATTTTATGGATTACATTGAAGATGAGTCCGTATACTGGATGGGAAAGGATTATGAGGCTACCCCGAAAACGCATATGCTAGAGTCTATAAGAGATGATATATATTATCAAACGAACTAGGAGGTACGTTATGGATAATTTTAAAATCATTTACAAGATACTTTCTGCATTGGAAAAATCAATGGATCTGGAAGAATGCAATTTAGATAGTATTAGTTCGGAGACGTTGAGAATATCCAATGAACGTTGGAATAAATATATTGAGATGCTTTTAGATGCCGGTTATATCAAAGGGGTAACAATCCAGAAGTATATAACTGGAGAGACAAACGTTAATGCGGAAGATATTCGGATTACTTTGAAAGGTCTTGAATATTTGAGTGAAAACAGTATCATGCAGAAGATGTATAAAGCAGCAAAAGGAATAACGGATTTGATTCCGTAGTTGCCACCAGTCGAAATGACCGGTGGTATTTTTGTACTCATTTTTAGGAGGTGGTCCAAATATCTCCCTTTGAGACGCAGGGGTAAGCGTCTTATTTTTATGCCCTGTCATATGGCATTAAACTGGACAACTACCATGCCGGAGGTCTACCCGGCTATATCCCATACCGCTGAAAGAGCGGTCAATAAAATATTTCAGGAGGAATGTAACGATGAAAAATATTCATGAGATTTTGAAAGAGTATGGAATGGAAGTCCCAGCAGATAAGAAAGCAGATTTCGATAAGGCTTGGAAAGAAAATTATCGTACTAAAAGCGAGTACGATAACGCAGTTACCCAGAGGGACAACTACAAGGCTTCATTGGATGATGTAAATACCAGGCTGAAAGAATTTGAAGGCGTGGATGTGAAAGATCTGCAGGGACAGATCACAAAGCTTCAGGGTGATCTGAAGGCGAAGGATGATGAATATGCAGCAAAAGAAGCTGACCGTGTATTTATGGATTCTGTTAAAGAAGCAGTTAAGGCTGCCGGCGGAAGAAATGAAAAGGCGGTTATCGCAATGCTGAATATCGATGCTCTGAAAGAATCTAAGAATCAGTCCGAAGATATCAAGAAGGCACTTGAGGATGTCAAGAAGTCTGATGGATATTTGTTCGGAGCAAATGAACCAATCAATAATCCGGTTGGCGGTACAAGCGGCGGTGGCGGTGCAGATCCGGGAGCGGATGATGTTGCTGCACTTCGAGCTGCTATGGGACTGCCGGAAAAATAGGAAGTGAGGTAAGGAAGAATGGCAAATACGATTGCACTTAGAAAACAGTATTCAACACTTTTGGATGAGGTGTATAAATTATCATCATTAACAGCTGTTCTGGATGGACCGAATGAGCTGGTAAAAGAGGGAGCAAACGCAAATGAGATCCTGATTCCAAAGTTATCTATGCAGGGGCTTGCGGATTATAACAAAAGCACTGGTTATGTAGCCGGTGACGTGACTCTGGATTATGAGACAAAGAAATGTGCTTATGACAGAGGTCGTATGTTTAATGTGGATGCAATGGATAACATTGAATCTGCCGGAATTGCATTCGGACGTCTTTCAGGGGAATTTTTAAGAACCCAGGTTGTACCGGAACTTGATGCATACAGACTGGCATCTTATGCACAGATTCCAGGTGTTACAACAGTAAAGGCTGCTCTTGCAACAGGAAAAGAAGCTTTAGCAGCACTTAGAACTGCAAGAGGAAAGATTGAGAATGCCGAGGCAAATCTTAGTACATGCTATCTGTTCATCAACCCGACAGTGTATGGAATGATTGAGGACTTGGACACAACTGCATCTAAAAAAGCAATTGAAGGATTCGCGGGAATCATTAAGGTTCCGTCAGGAAGATTTTACGATAAGGTAAAATTGAATGCTTCTGGTGCCGGAGGATTTACAAAAGAAACCGGTGCAGTTGCAATGAACTTCCTGATTGTTGATAAGCAGGCTGCAATTCAGTACCAGAAACACACTGTATCTAAGATTATTTCTCCGGATCAGAACCAGACTGCAGATGGATGGAAATTCGGATACAGAACAGTTGGAATTGCAGAATGCAAAGACAACAAAAAGGATGGTATCTATGTTCATACTGCTGTAGCAGAGTAGGATGTGATTAGGTGAATGTAACATATGAATACTATAAGGATTCTTTTGGTGGCTCTTTGATTCCAGAGAGCCATTGGAAATCTGTCGAAGTAAAAATGAGTGCCAGGTTGAACCGATATACATTTGACCGAATGGAAGAAGGTGCTTGGCCGGCAAAGGCAAAGACAGCACTTTGTGAGATGTGTGATTGTGCATATAAGTATGATCAGCGAGATGGAATAACATCTGAGAACAACGATGGGTATTCAGTATCGTTTGATGTAAGCCGATCAGTAGATTCGATGCTGTACAGGATTGCAGAAGTATATCTGGTAAATACAGGACTTATGGATCTGGTGGTGGATGATGATTACGAATAGTGATATTACAATTTATAACAGAATAAGCGGTGATTCCACACATTACGATACCTGGATCCGAACCGTTCTGCATGGTGTCCACGTCCATGTGGACCATAAGACTGCAGTTACGGATAATGGACTGAAAAGTGCGGAGGTTTACAAAATCCGGATTCCCGCGGATATTCCGGAAGCAGGGCAGTATCTTCCGCCGGATCAGTTCGCTTGCTGTGGCGGTTATGGATACTGGACCATACAGAATGATGATCAGATTGTCCTGGGAGAGTGTCAGATTGAGATTGAAAAGCCTGCAGATCTGAAAGCCGTGTTCCAGAAGCACTGCAAGGTTACAAGCTGGTCGGACAACCGGTTTGGTACGGTTCCGCATTGGCGGATCGGAGGCGAGTAAGATGGCTGGAAAGAAAGAATTCCGGATCACAACGCCGAGAGGCAGTGTATTTACGGTGACTGGTAAGAATGGTTCTACCACGGCACGGCTGGAATGGGCTCCGGGATTCGCACAGAAAAAAGCGGAGGGATTTTCAAGGGCGCAGGCATTTGTGGATTCCGAGTGTCTGCGCTACATGAATCCATTGACACCGAGAAGAACCGGGATGCTGATTAAGTCCGGGACGCTTGGTACGGTGGTTGGTTCTGGTTCTATTGAATACCTTGCCCCATATGCCCGCCGGCAGTATTACGAGCATAAAACCAAGGCGAGATGGTTTGAGACAATGAAGGCAAGCCACAAAGATGCCATCAGGGAAGGAGCTGAGAAACTTGCCGGACAGTAAAAGAAAAACGATTATTGAGAGCATCCGGGAATATGTGAGGATGTATCCGGATATCGATAACCGGAAGATCAACATTGATTATCTGGGTGACGGAATGGAATATTCCATTGATCCGATTGGAGCAGATCCAATTTACAAGAGATATGTGGATGGGAGCTGCCTGAAACAGTTCCAGTTCGCTCTGACAAGTAAGGAGGCCTACGATGGGGATGCCAGAACCGGTATTGCCAACAGTGGTTTTTATCAGAACTTTGAAGAGTGGACAGAACAGAATAATCTGAATGATATTGTTCCAGAGCTGGAAGGGCACGATGCTATTCGAGTGGAAGTGCTGCAGTCCGGCTATTTGTTTAGTACAGAGGTCGATCTGGGACGGTATCAGATGATATGCAGATTGATTTATAAGTAAGGAGTGTGAAAAAATGGCAAGTGAAAAAATGTTAGTTGGCAGACATAAGAGAGTGGCTTTTATGGATGCTAACGGATCAGGAGAAACATTTACCAGAATGACGGGATTTACATCGCTGTCGGATGGAAAGAATTCGACAGAGTACAGCCGGCAGTATGTGGATGAAGCATCTGAAAGATCGGACGTAGTTGGTTACGCACCGGCTATCGATTACGAATTTGACCGGTATACCAATGATCCGGTACATGAAAAGATTGCAGCAATTACCGATGATGAGATTCTCGGAACAGAAGCACAGGTTGATATTGTGGTGGTAGATTTGTTTGAGCAGAAGACATCGGAAACAACTTGTACCGCACGAAAGAGAACATGGAGTGTAATTCCAGATACAGAAGGGGACGGTACGGATGCCCTGATCTACAAAGGCAGCTTTAAAGCGGCCGGAGAAATCACAAAGGGTACTGCAACCACCACAGACGGATGGAGGACCTGTACATTCACTGCTGGCGGAGAATAAAGAAGAAATGGGAGAGTGAGCCTATGAGCCTTTGGAAATTTGGAGATTTTGAAGCGGACGTGGATTTCACGGATGCGGATTTTTTAGATGTGTTAGAGGAAGCAAAAGCAGAAATGTTTGAAGCAGGGAAAAAGGTTCCCATAACCGGAAAGCAGAGTGATATCATCCGTGCGCAGTGCACGTGTTTTTATGTGTTCTTCGATACCCTTTTTGGCGATGGAGCCGGGGAGCGTATCCTTTGCGGAAAGAACAGCATCAAGCTGTGCACTGAAGCGGCAGAATCACTGTTAGACTTTGAAACAGCAGAAGCAAAGAAACTGGACGATAAATATGATAAGTATGTACCAAATCAAAATACAACGCAGCAGTTCCCGCATCCGCAGTCACAGCCAAATGGAAACCGTCAGCAGAGAAGAAACTACCAGAAACAGTATGGTAAGGGAAAATATTCCAATACCGGAAGGTAGCAGAGCATGAATATTTTATATGAGCAGTTTCCGGAAGAAGTCAAGGTGAACGGGGAGTACTACCCGATCGTGACAGATTTCCGTGAATGGATCCGTTTTACGGAGCTGGCTGAAGACGACTCGGTTCCGTGGCGGATCAAATGCGGACTTCTGTTGCAGTGGTATCTGGATCAGATTCCGGA
>NZ_BAAHSG010000024.1:0-8919 GCF_054660775.1 Allocoprococcus similis | reverse complement strand
AGGATAATTGGATTATACGTGGCAATATGGCTAAGAAAATGAGCAAGGAAATGGAATGGCGCACTCAAGGAATGATTTATGCATTAAACATTGCAAAGAAAGACGGAGTGGAAGCATTGGAAAAGGATATCCGTCAGAGAGGATTCTTAAGAGCGCCACTTTCCTACAGCAATAAGCAGTTGGAAGAGTTCTGGGAGTTCCTGTCAAAGAATCTGTATGCAACTATGCTGACAGTGGTGTGTATGACACTGCATGATCAATTCGGGTATGGTAAGAAAAGGCTTCTTGGATTCAAAGAGAAATTCGATGAGCTGGCTTCTTGGATTCAAAGAGAAATTCGATGAGCTGACCAAGAATGCAACGAATCTGGACTATCTTGGTGAGCATTATGTAACCCTTGAAGATTATGCAGTGTACCTGAATGAAGAGTTTGACCTCGGTATCGATACGGCGAGGGTAGCAACCTGTCAGGAAAGTTATGATGAACATGATGAGAGATTCCGGGCGGCAGATATTGAAGAAGTCCTGAAAGTACTGCGAGAGGACGGATATGAAGAAGCAGCGGAATTTTTGCAAGGAAAGTTGAGGTAAGAAGATGTTTATAAATCTGACAAAGACAGAGGTTGAAGAGACGATCACCGCATTGGAAGATATCCAGACGTATCTGGAAGAAAACGGGATGGAAGACTGTACCAGATGCAACTTGGAGATTGTGAAAAGTGTAAAAGGACGACTCATGAAGGAACTCTTAATACAGGTGATGTGAGGTGTTGGAATGATACGGATTGTCAGTAAGATTAAATACCAGGGCAAATGCGATGCATGCGGAATTGGAATTACTTGCGAGAAAGAAGATGTTACAAACGTCCAGGTTGGAATGAATGAGCTTGGGAACTTCGTGGAATGCCCGAGCTGTGGAGAGAAGATTCGGGTTACAGAATATATGGAGCAAATACAGAAAAGGCGGGTGGGATAGATGAAATCGAATGATACAGGGAATATTGCAGAATTGATTGAGATGCTTCGGCAGGATGCGGTAGAAAAATACAAGAAAGAGCATGGATGGATTCCAACAACAGAAAGACTCCCAGATCAACGGGAATTCATAGAATCATATGTCAGAAGTGCATATGCAGCGGAGTTTCTGGTCACGATTGAGGGAGCAGATAAGGCAACAACATTGTATTATTCCCAGACAGGTGTCTGGTTCGATGAGACAGGAGAACCGTATAAGGTTGTGGCGTGGATGCCGCTTCCGAAAGCGTTCAAAGGATAGAAGGTGATAATTTGCAGGAGAAACGAAGCAGAAAAGAGCAGCGGAGAGATAGACAGCAGCATTATGAGGAGCTGGAAAGCCGGCATGATGCAAAGGCGTTGGAGAGATTCCAAAGACCGGCTTATCAGAGTGTGAGTGTTGCGGAATATCTGGCAAGGAAGTATGACATTACAGCGGAGGTGGATACCGGTGGACAAGGGCATTTTGATTGAGTACGCAGATATGAAAGAAGAGATAAAGGATCTGCGCCGGAGAATTGAGAAAATCCAGAAAGAATTGGATAAACTGCATGGACAAATTGTCGTGGATTCGGTATCATGTGGTAAGAAGGGGAAAAAGCCACTTGGTACGGTGAAGATCACTGGCAGACCGGTTGGTGTGATTTCCAGAAAAGAGCAGCTGCTGAATAAGAGAACCAGAAGGCTTGAGGAGCTGGAGGAAGAACTGCTGGAAATGACAATCCAGGTGGAAGAGTACATAGAATCCATTGAGAAGAGTGAACTGCGGATTATCTTTCGGCTGTATTTTCTGGATGATTTATCGTATCCGAAGGTTGCAGATCAGATGAACAAAATGTTTCCGAAACGCCGAATCCGGTACACAGATGAGAACGTCCGTAAAAAAATTCAAAGATATTTTGAAAATGTCCCACAATGTCCGGATAAAAAGTGATAGAGTATAAACTGGAATTGATGAAATGTAACAAGATAAGACATTTTTGATGGTTCCTCCGATCGTAAGTATTTAAAACCATGAAGAGACACCTGGTAGTGCTGGGTGTCTTTTTCGTTGCGTAATGTCGAAAAAAGAGGTATTATGGGAATGGATTTTGATATGAGTGGGAGGAAAAAGATGGAAAAGATTGTAGATTTTGTTAAAGAAAATTTAGGTGGCGTTTTAATCACATGTTTTGGAGTATTGGTGCCAGGGGCTTTAACCATAGCGGTTTTTAAAATGGAGCTTTATTCAAAATTGGACATTCTGAAATTATTATATTTATCTGCTGTTATTTCATCGCCATCATTTATGACATTATTTTGCATAATGGGAATTAATAAAGAGTTAAAGAATAATCAAGTAATACCATGTATCTGCGAAGCAGCGGTATATAATATACTTATATTTGCAGTTCCGTTATTTTGGAAATTAGTGCATCCTGGTTTATCCAAAGCTGTTTTCGCTGGAGTAATAGGAGTTATAATCATTGCGTGTTTTGTGAAAGAAGTCGTGAATCACGAAGGACATAACGGGAATAGCAAAAAAATGATTTAAAGGCACCCTCCGGGGTGCTTTTCTAATACATAAAATTGGATCATTAGTTCAGCGGTAGAACATTCGCCTCATAAGCGAAATGTCACAGGTTCGATACCTGTATGATCCATTAAAATAAACCAGAATTGAAGGTGGTGAAGTGGCAGGATATGAAAACATAAGAGATGCAAATAGTAAAAGAACCCCGGAAGAGCGCCGGGAATTGGCAAAAAAGGCAGGAAAAGCGAGCGGTCAGGCAAGACGCAGGAAGGCGGACTTCCGGAAGACATTAAACCTGCTGCTTACTGCTGAAATAGATAACGAAGAATGGAAGCCGGTTTTGGAGTCGCTTGGTGTTGAGTGTACTCTGGAATCGGCTTTGCTTATGGCGCAGATCAAGATAGCACTGGCAGGGGATACGCAGGCAGCGAAATTTGTAGCACAGTATTCCGGACAAAGTGCCAGAGCCGAGGAAGATCTGGAGAACAAGAAAGCAGATACAGAGCTGATTAAGGCAAGGAAAGAAGCCATTACTGGTGAAAATGAGAATGATGAAGCACTTGATCGGCTGGATCAGATCCTGAAAGAGGTGCGGGATAATGCAGTTAAGCAAGAAACAGAATGAGTATATTGTGAACGCAACTCATAGATGGAATATTAAGTCTGGTGCGGTACGTTCTGGAAAGTCCTACGTTGATACGGCTTTTGTGGTTCCTTTTCGTATTCGGGAAAGAACTGGTAAACCGGGACTCAATGTTATTCTTGGTGTATCCAAAGAATCGATTAAGCGAAATGTGCTGCAGCCAATGCGCGAGATTTATACAAACAAGCTGATCGGACAGATCAATAACCGGAATATGGCGCATATTTGTGGTGAAGAGGTGTATTGTCTGGGAGCTGAAAAGGTCAGTCAGGTGGCGAAGATTCAAGGTTCCAGTATCAAGTATTGTTACGGCGATGAGGTCGCTAAGTGGAACAAGGAAGTATTTCAGATGTTGAAATCGCGACTTGATAAGCCGTATTCGTGTTTTGATGGATCTTGCAACCCGGAACATCCGACACATTGGCTGAAAGAATTTCTGGACAATGATAAGTTAGATATTTATCTGCAGAGATATACGATATTTGACAATCCTTTTTTACCACCGAAATATGTAGAGGAGCTCTGCAAGGAGTATGAGGGGACGATTTATTATGACCGGTTAATCCTCGGGCTCTGGAAGCGTGCAGAAGGAGCGATCTATAAACGTTTTGCAGATAATCCGGATGCTTACAGATGTGAGGTGCTGGATGAACTTGCAAGTGACGTAGAATATAAGCAATTCAAAAAAACAGATATTGTATCGATAGAGATCGGACTTGACTTCGGAGGAAATCAGTCCGGTCATTCTTTTGTTGCCAGAGGATACACAGATGATTATGCGGATGTAATTTCAGTAATGTCTAAGAGAATTATGGCAAAGGATGCAGAGGAAGATATTGACAGCAACAGGCTGGATGAGCTGTTCTGTGATTTTGTTCAGGAAGTAATAGATAAATACGGAGTAATCGCAAAAAGCGGTAATTACGTGGAGTATTGCAACGTAGAATCTGTTTATTACGACAACGCGGAAACCGTCCTTGGTAATTCTATCCGGAATGCAGTAGAAAAAAGGTTTCCGTGGATTACAGTCAGAAAGGCAAGGAAAGCAGCGATTATTGACCGGATCCGTTGCACGGTAAGGCTTATGGGAGCGGGAAGATTCTGGATGACGGACGATTGTAAATCCTTACAGACGGCATTTTCGGATGCAGTATGGAACAAAGATGTAACAGACAAGGATGAGCGCCTGGATGATGGAAGCACCGATATTGATAGTCTGGATGCATTTGAGTATACGATAGAAAGAGATATGAAGGACCTGATAGAAGAGGTGGAAGATGTTTGATGGATTAAAAAGACTATGGGGAAGGATAGTGAGCATGTTTAATTATACGACCTTAAAAAATATAATCGGCAAAGATGTGGCGCTGTCACAGACCATGATCGATGCCATCAATAAATGGAAAAAGATGCTGGTTGGGAATGCGGACTGGTGCAGCGATATTGTAGAGTCTTTGAAGCTGGAAGAGGGGATTTGCCGTGAGTTCGCAGATTCCGTTTTAGTGGAGATGGAAGCCAAGATCCTGAATAATGACAAGATGGACAGGGTCCTTCAGAAGAGCTTATCAGACATGAATAAGAAGCTGCAGACAGGCTTGGCACTTGGAGCAATGGTTCTTAGACCACTTGGACCGGATACGGCGGAATATGTTGCGGCGGATAAATTCATTGTGATCAGTTTTTCTGATGATGGAACACCGAATGATATTGCTTTTCTGGTTGTGAAGTGTGCCGGGGAAAATGATTATTATACCAGAGTTGAACGGCATTATTTTACGAACGGCAATCTGACGATTGAGAATAAATGTTATCATTCACAGAGCCAGAGCGATATCGGGCAGATCTGCGGTCTGGAAGAGGTGGCGGAATGGGCGAACATTCTTCCAGGACCGGTTATTTATCCGGGAATGGTTCAGATGGATTTTGGATATTATCAAAACCCGATTGAGAATAAGGTGGACGGATCCGCTTGTGGTGTATCGATCTATGAGTCCGCAGAGAACCTGATCCGAAAAGCAGACATCCAGGGAGCTCGGCTGGACTGGGAGTACGATTCCGGAGAACGTGCAATCCATATTGACGAGAGAGCTTTGAAGAAGAGCGGTGGAAAGACCTATTTACCGAGATTAAAGAAACGCCTGTATAAAGGGCTGAATCTTGATGATGGAAAAGATAAGGAACTGTATAAAGAATATTCTCCGGAGATGCGAGATGAAGCGTTCCGCAGAGGTTTAGAGGAATACAAACGAGAAATCGAGTTCAATGTTGGTCTTGCCTATGGAGATTTGTCAGATGCACAGGAAGTGGATAAGACAGCTACAGAAGTACTTACTTCCAAGACCAGGAAATACAATCGAGTAACAGCAATTCAGGGAAAATTGGAAGAGTGCCTGAATGGATTTGTAATCGCTTTGGCATTCTACAACGGTTCTTATATGTCCGGTGTGGAATTTACCTGTGAATTTAATGATTCCATTCTGGCAGACGAAGAATCGGAACGACAGCAAGATCGGCAGGATGTAAGCATGGGCGTTATGAGTCTGTTGGAATACCGAATGAAATGGTACAACGAGGATGAAGAAACTGCAAAAGCAAAACTGCCAGAGCAGAATCAGGTGATGGAGTAGGATGCGGGATGATTACAAAGAAAAGATTGCCAGCAAGATTGCAGCGCGGTACATAATCCTGGAAGAACGGATCCTGCAGGACATTGCCCGGCGGATCAAAAAGACTGGCGAGATTACCAGTACAGCAGACTGGCAGATCAATAGACTTCGGATTCTGGGATATTCTTCCGAGGATATTGAAAGAGAGATCAAGAAGGTGCTGGATGCGTCTTATCCGGAAATGTTTGAGCTGTATGACAAGGTGATCGACTGGGAATACGTCCGGAATAAGGACATTTACGAACAGATCAATGCAGAGTTTATCCCGTATGAAGAGAATAAGCAACTGCAGCAGATCACAGATGCGATCATTCAGCAGAGCCTGGAAGATCTGGAAAATGTAACGAGGTCACTTGGCTTTTATCTGGATTATAACGGCAGAAAGGTCCTGACACCGTTGTCGCAGGTTTATACAAATTATCTGGACAATGCCTGCTTTGACATTGTGACCGGAGCATTTGACTATGGCAGTGTATTACGCCGGGTGGTCACGCAGCTGACAAACAGTGGACTTCGGAAGATTGAGTACGGATCCGGATACGCAAGCCGGGTAGAAGTGGCTGCTAGAAGAGCTGTGATGACTGGCGTGGCAAATCTTACCGGTGAAATAGCAGACTATAATGCCAAGAAGCTCGGAACAGAGTATTTTGAGGTTGAGTGGCATGCCGGAGCTCGTCCAACTCATGCGGTATGGCAAGGGCGTGTCTGGACAAAGGAACAGCTGTATTCGGTCTGCGGACTTGGTACAGTGACAGGACTTCTGGGAGCCAATTGTTATCATACTTATTACCCATTCTTTCCTGGCATTTCACAGCGTAACTGGTCAGATGAATGGCTGGAAGCCCAGAACCGGAAGGAAAGCAAGCCAAAAGAGTTCCGGGGCAAAGAGTACACCCTGTATGAGGCAAAGCAGAGACAACGCCAAATGGAAACAGCAATGAGAGCGCAGCGAGAAAAGGTACAGATGCTTCAGGATGGCGGTGCTGATCGGCAAGAAGTTATGCTCCAAAAAGCCAAATATCAGGGACAGCTGGGTGAATATGCAGCGTTTTCTCGTAAAATGGGACTGAAAGAGGAAAGAGAGAGAATTTACATTGATGGACGTGGAAGAATTGCGCCAAGTAAAGATGCACTGAAAACGGCACAGAAAATAATGAACACAGACTATTTATTTGAGAGAGGTAAAATTGCAAATATTTTAGGAGTGAGTAAAAAAGCCGTTGATTTTGGAAAAATGGATGAAAAATCAAGAAAATCTGTATATAATGGTGTTAAGAAAGTGCTTGATCAATTTCCAGAATTAAGGGGATATACAAAAAAAGTATTGTATGATCCAAATATAAAAGGTTATGCAATGAGTGAGTCCATGCGTGGCGTTTTAAAAATTAGTAGTAAATTCAGTGATTATGAGGATTTAAAAAGGCGGTACAATCGAGATGTGAGAGTGCAATTTCATCCAGCGGGGACTGATGCGGATGCTATTATTATTCATGAAATGGGGCATCAATTAGATGGATACCTTACGCGAAAGGGAGTTTGGGGCGGAAATGTAAGTATATACGGAACGATCCGAACAAGTGTAGCTGTAAAGCGCGAAGTGTTACAGCAATTAGGATATTTTGATTATATCCGCGCAGAGCGTGCAGAATGGACTCGGATGGGATATAAAGGGAGCGAACTCGCTGAAGCATTAGAGTTTTCTAAAAAGGAATTTATTACTAAACATGTATCAGGGTATGCAAATAAGAATGAAAAAGAGTTTTTTGCAGAATGCTTTGCGGAATATCTGATGAGTGAAAGACCAAGAGAAGCAGCTAAAATCTTTGGAGAGGTCTTGAAGGAAATTATGGAGGGATTGCGATGACAATGTTTGAGGCGGATACAGCGAATATAGAAAAAAAACTTCAGGAAATAGAGGATAATGATCTGTATAGCTTTATGAAAAAGCAGGGGTATTCAGAAGAACAGATAAAAATTGCAATCAGAAATACACATTTACTTGATGCAATAAATTGCCTGAAAGAAATTTTATGTGAGCCAGAAGAAATCGTATCTATTTTGCAAGAGAAGGGTTGGAAAAAAGAAGAGATAGAAGCAGTCATTAAAAACCAGATAAGCTAGCTGCCACCAGTCGAAATGACCGGTGGTATTTTTGCACTCATTTTTAGGAGGTGATCCAGATATCTCCCTTTGAGACGCAGGGTTAAGCGTCTTATTTTTATGCCCTGTCATATGGCATTAAACTGGACAACTACCCTGCCAGAGGTTTAGATGGCTATACCCGTACCGCTGAAAGAGCGGTTAATAAATAATTTTAGGAGGAATGTAACTGTGAAAAACATCTATGAGATTATGAAGGAGTATGGATTGGAAGTTCCAGAGGATAAGAAAACGGATTTCGATAAGGCTTGGAAAGAAAATTACCGTACCATAAGTGATTATGATAAGGCGGTTTCCCAGAGAGATAACTACAAGGCTTCATTGGATGACGTAAACACCAGGCTGAAAGAATTTGAAGGTGTGGATGTGAAGGATCTGCAGGGACAGATTACAAAGCTTCAGGGCGATCTGAAGGCGAAAGATGATGAATATGCAGCAAAAGAAGCTGACCGTGTGTTTATGGATTCTGTTAAAGAAGCAGTGAAGGCTGCTGGCGGAAGAAATGAAAAGGCAGTTATCGCTATGCTAAATATTGATGCTCTGAAAGAATCAAAGAATCAGTCCGATGATATCAAGAAGGCACTTGAGGATGTAAAGAAGTCTGATGGATATTTGTTCGGAGCAAATGAACCAATCAATAATCCGGTTGGCGGTACAAGCGGCGGTGGCGGTGCAGATCCGGGAGCGGATGATGTTGCTGCACTTCGAGCTGCTATGGGACTGCCGGAAAAATAGGAAGTGAGGTAAGGAAGAATGGCAAATACTATTGTACTTAGAAAACAGTATTCAACACTTTTGGATGAGGTGTATAAATTATCATCATTAACAGCTGTTCTGGATGGACCGAATGAGCTGGTAAAAGAGGGAGCAAACGCAAATGAGATCCTGATTCCAAAGTTATCTAGAGGGCACTGAAAAACCTA
>NZ_BAAHSG010000023.1:0-11921 GCF_054660775.1 Allocoprococcus similis | reverse complement strand
ATATTGTAGTAGAAAGAATTATCCTTAACGTGATGGGGATAATTCTTTTTTGTTGCTATAGAAAACGTACCGGGGCTACTGGTCTGGTTCTCACCAATAAAGTAGAAGGGCAAAGCAGCAGAAATAAATGGGATAAATTCTATTTTGTGCAATGGAGATGAAACTCAAAAATCGTGGAAGCCTTTGCTGAACACGATTTTCGCCCTAAGAGGTTCATCGGAATGGTTTGCACAACTTGAATTTATCCCATTTATTTCTGCTGCTTTGCCACACTAATTTATTTTCCTTGCTTTTTTGCCAGCGACAGTGTAAAATGACAAAACGGATTAGAATAGTGAAACCAAGAAGGGAGATACAAGATGGAACTGTTTATAGATATACTAAAAGATACAACAATTGACACTGTGAAACTAATACCTTTCCTTTTTCTAACATACCTTGCGATGGAATATCTGGAGAATAAAGCCGGTCAGAAGACGGTGCGGATGCTTCTTGGAGCAGGGAAAAAAGGGCCTGTGATCGGAGGGATCCTGGGCGTTGTTCCGCAGTGCGGATTTTCGGCAGCGGCAGCAAATCTGTATTCCGGCGGAGTCATCACAGTTGGAACGATGATCGCTGTTTTTCTGTCTACATCAGATGAGATGCTTCCGATCCTGATCTCAGAGCAGGCGGATGTCCGTAAGATCATGGCAATTTTAATCGGAAAGATCATCGTTGGTATTGTTGCAGGGATTCTGGTTGATATCGGAGTGCGGGTGCTGGGCAAAGGATACCAGAGAGGGCTGCACATTCATGATATCTGTGAGCATGACCACTGTCACTGCGAAGAGGGAAGCATTGTAAAATCAGCGCTCATCCATTCGGTACAGATTCTGGTATTTATATATGTAATTTCTTTTGCATTAAATGCTGTTGTGGAGTGGATTGGAATGGAACAGGTCATGAACGTGGTGACGCATTATCCGATTGCCGGAATTTTTCTGGCTGGTCTTGTCGGCCTGATCCCGAACTGCGCAGCTTCTATTGCAATTACGAAATTTTATCTTGAGGGAGTCTTAAATGTCGGCAGTATGTTTGCCGGACTTTTGTCATGTGCCGGAATCGGACTGATCGTCCTTTTTAAGACAAACCATGGTTGGAAGAAGAATATGATGATCGTCGCAACACTTTACGGAATCAGTGTAGTGTGCGGAATTATAGTGGAAATCCTGTTTGGAATGTAGTACAATATCCTTATATGGCGCAGCAGACTAAAAGGAACGAAAGAAGAGGATTTGAGATGGCTAAGAAAGGATTTATTGCAGAATTCAAAGAGTTTATTGCAAGAGGAAATGTAATGGATCTTGCAGTCGGCGTTATTATTGGTGGTGCATTTCAGTCGATTGTGAATTCTCTTGTAAATGATATGATCATGCCGGTGATCAGTCTTCTGACTGGTGGAGTCAATTTTTCCGACTGGGTGATCCGGATCGGATCCGGTGAGAATGACACGATCAATTATGGCAATTTTATTACAGCAGTGATCAACTTTCTTCTGATGGCACTTGTTATTTTCTGTTTTGTAAAAGTGATGAACAATCTTGCTTCAAGAACAGAGAAGCTGCTTAAGAAGGAGGAAGAAGCACCTGCAGCACCGGCTACGAAGATCTGCCCGTACTGCATGTCAGAAATCCCGATCGCGGCAACCAGATGTGCATACTGTACATCTGAGCTTCCGGCTGAGGATACGGACAAAGAAGAATAAAGAAAAGACAGGAATAATAAGACAGAGAGGAACATAAAAACAATGGAGAAAATTATTTTAACAGGTGACAGACCAACCGGACGGCTTCATGTCGGACATTATGTTGGATCCTTAAAGCGAAGAGTAGAACTGCAGAATTCCGGAGAATATGACAAGATCTTTATCATGATCGCAGATGCACAGGCACTGACTGATAATGCAGATAATCCGGAAAAGGTACGTCAGAATATTATTGAGGTTGCACTGGATTATCTGTCATGCGGACTGGATCCGGAGAAATCCACGATTTTCATCCAGTCACAGGTACCGGAACTGACAGAACTTTCTTTCTATTATATGAACCTGGTTACAGTATCCCGTCTCCAGAGAAACCCAACGGTTAAATCGGAGATCCAGATGCGTAATTTTGAGGCAAGTATTCCGGTTGGATTCTTTACTTATCCGATCAGCCAGGCAGCAGATATCACAGCGTTTAAGGCAACGACTGTACCGGTAGGTGAGGATCAGCTTCCGATGATCGAACAGTGCCGTGAAATCGTACACAAATTCAACAGTGTATATGGAGAAGCACTGGTTATGCCGAAAGCGTTGATTCCGGAGAACGAAAGCTGTTGCCGTCTTCCTGGAACGGATGGAAAAGCAAAGATGAGTAAATCCCTTGGCAACTGTATCTATCTGTCTGATTCCGAGGAAGAAGTAAGACAGAAGATTATGGGAATGTATACAGATCCGAATCATTTGAAGGTATCTGATCCGGGACAGGTAGAAGGAAATTCCGTTTTCACTTATCTGGATGCATTCTGTACAGATGAACATTTTGAAAAATATCTGCCGGATTATAAGAATCTGGATGAATTGAAGGATCATTACAGACGTGGCGGACTTGGTGATGTTAAGGTTAAGAAGTTCCTGAATGCGGTTATGCAGGAAGAGCTTGCACCGATCCGTGCAAGAAGAAAAGAACTGGAGAAGAAGATTCCGGAGATCTATGAGATCCTTCATAAAGGAAGTGTTGAAGCTGAAAAAGTGGCAGCACAGACTTTAAAAGAAGTAAAAGATGCGATGAAGATCAACTATTTTGAAGATCAGCAGCTGATCCGGGAACAGACAGCAAGATTTGCAGAATAAAGAAAGGCTTTAAGCCGGAGGAGAGATAATAATTATGGGTAAATATTTCGGAACAGATGGATTCCGTGGAGAAGCCAATGTAGTACTGACGGTAGAGCATGCGTTTAAGGTAGGACGTTATCTTGGCTGGTATTACGGACAGGAACACAAGGCAAGAATCGTGATCGGTAAAGATACCAGAAGAAGCAGCTATATGTTTGAATATGCGCTGGCAGCAGGGCTTACTGCGTCAGGAGCAGATGCATATCTTCTTCATGTGACGACAACTCCAAGCGTGTCTTACGTGGTAAGAACCGAAGATTTTGACTGCGGAATCATGATTTCCGCAAGCCATAACCCGTACTATGATAATGGAATCAAAGTGATCAACAGTAAAGGTCAGAAGCTGGAAGCAGAAGTAGAAGCCAAAGTGGAAGCTTATATTGATGGGGAATCCGGAGAAATTCCGCTTGCCAAGAAAGAGGCGATCGGAAGAACCGTAGATTATGCAGCAGGAAGAAACCGTTATATCGGACATTTGATCAGTCTGGCAACCCGTTCTTTTAAAGATGTGAAAGTCGGACTGGATTGTTCCAACGGAAGTTCTTCAAGTATTGCCAAAAGCGTATTTGATGCACTGGGAGCAAAGACTTATGTGATCAATAATGAGCCGGATGGAACCAACATCAACACAAATTGCGGTTCTACACATATTAATGTTCTTCAGGAATATGTTAAAGAAAAAGGACTGGATGTCGGATTTGCATACGATGGAGATGCAGACCGCTGTATCGCCGTTGATGAGAATGGAAATGTTGTTGACGGGGATCTGATCCTTTATGTGTGTGGCAAATACATGAAAGAACATGGTCAGTTAAAAGACGATACCATCGTTACTACTATCATGTCGAATCTTGGACTTTATAAAGCATGCGACAAGATTGGCATGAAGTACGAAAAGACACAGGTCGGCGACAAATATGTCTATGAAAACATGGTCAAGAATGGATTTATGCTGGGCGGCGAACAGTCCGGGCATATTATTTTCAGTAAGCATGCAACGACAGGAGATGGTATTCTGACTTCTCTGATGCTGATGGAAGTCATTATGGAGACTAAGCAGTCTCTTGGACAGCTGACAGAAGAGGTGAAGATCTATCCACAGCTTCTGAAAAATGTGCGTGTAGCAGATAAGAAGACAGCAAGGGAGAATCCGGAAGTGGTCAAAGCAGTTGATGCAGTTGCAGAAGCACTTGGAGATGACGGAAGAATCCTTGTCCGTGAAAGTGGAACGGAACCGGTAATCCGTGTCATGGTAGAAGCTGCGACAGATGAGCTTTGTGAAAAGTATGTTGATCAGGTAATTGACGTGATTGAAAAAGAAGGACTTATTGTAGAATAAATGAATCTCAAATAGAATTGTGCAGAAGAGGATAGCTTGCAGATGGAATCTGTATGGCTATCCTTTTTAGTTTGTGAACCATAGTCTGGATGTTTGGAAAATATTATTTGAATAAAAAAGAAAAATGTTCTGCCGGTATAGATTTTCTATATTCTGACATGCTATTAAAAAAAGCATGGAGGAAAAAGAAATGGATGAAATGTTTTGCTTTCAATGTCAGCAGACCGCTCATAACACGGGCTGCGAAGGGCATGCAGGTGTATGTGGGAAAAAGTCGGATACAGCAAATCTTCAAGATGAACTGACTGGTGAACTGATCCGGCTGGCAAGGGCAGTTACTGAAAATGAAAGAAGCAGATCTTCGGATGAACTGATGTTAAAAGGTCTGTTTACCACGATTACTAATGTAAATTTCAACAGTGATACAGTGAAAAAACTGTCAGATGAGATCAGAGAAGAAGCAGAAAACAGAAAACCAGGAAAAGAAGCTTATAATGTACAGAAGATCTGGGAGGCACCGGAAGATATCCGTTCGTTAAAGTCATTGATCTTGTTTGGCTTACGAGGAACTGCAGCATATGCTTATCATGCATGGGCACTGGGATATGTGGATGCGGAGATTATGAATTTCTTTTATAAGGGAATGCGTATTCTGGGAGAAGAAAAAGGGATGGAAGAACTGCTTCCGGTAGTCATAGAAACCGGTAAAGTCAACCTGCGCTGCATGGAACTTCTGGATAAAGCAAACACGGAAAGCTATGGAGATCCAGTTCCGACAGAAGTTCCGCTTACGATAGAAAAGGGACCGTTTATTGTAGTCAGTGGTCATGATCTGCATGATATGAAGCTGCTTCTGGAGCAGACTGAAGATAAAGGCATCAATATTTATACGCACAGTGAAATGCTTCCGGCACACGGATATCCAAAATTAAAGGAATATCCGCATCTGAAAGGCAATTTCGGAACGGCATGGCAGAGTCAGCAATTTGAGTTTCATAATATTCCTGCGCCAATTTTATTTACGACAAATTGTCTGATGCCAGTCAGACAGAGCTATGCAGACCGGGTATTTACAACTTCGGTGGTGTCTTATCCGGAGATGGTTCATATTGGTGCGGACAAAGATTTCACTCCGGTTATTGCAAAAGCGTTGGAATGCGGTGGATATCCGGAAGATCATCCGATGACAGGGATCAATGGAGGAACAACCGTGATGACCGGATTTGCACACAACGCAGTTCTGGAAAATGCAGGAAAGATCGTGGATCTTGTAAAGAGAGGGAAGATTCGGCATTTCTTTTTGATCGGAGGATGTGACGGAGCGGCACCGGGACGAAGTTATTATACAGAATTTGCCAAAAAGACACCGATGGATACGATCATCTTGACGCTGGCGTGTGGGAAATACAGATTGAATGATCTGAAGCTCGGAGAAATTGAGGGGATTCCAAGAATTTTGGATATGGGACAGTGTAATGATGCGTATAGTGCGATTAAAGTTGCAATCGCTCTTGCAGAAGCGTTAGGGTGTGAGGTAAATGAACTTCCACTGTCTATGATCCTGTCATGGTATGAACAGAAAGCGGTTGCAATTCTGCTGACACTTCTGGCACTCGGAATCAAAAATATTTATCTGGGTCCGACGCTTCCGGCGTTTGTATCACCGAATGTTCTGAATTACCTAGTGCAAGAGTATCAGATTACCCCGATCAGTACAGTAGATGAGGATCTGAAGAAAATTTTAGGTTGAAGAGGTTCACCGTGAGAGAAAGAAATTTGAAATAAGAAATGAAAAGCATTACTTCTGGAACAGAAAGCACAAAAAGTGTGAGTAAGAAGAGGTAGTGCTTTTTTACATACTGTTTCCTTTACAAAAAGTGTCGTCTGTGCTAACATAAATATAACAATGGCGATGCCGGTACAATAGAAAAAGGAGTGCGTTTTATGCTGATTGAAATTGATTTTAACAGTGATGAGGCGATTTATATACAGCTCAGGAATCAGATTATTATGGGAATTGCCACTTCGACGATTCATGAAGGTGATACTTTGCCGTCTGTGAGACAGCTGGCAGATAATATCGGGATCAATATGCATACAGTGAATAAGGCATACAATGTCTTGCGGCAGGAAGGTTTTCTTCAGCTCGACAGACGAAGAGGTGCGGTGATCTGTATTGATGAAGATAAACTGGAAGCTCTGCAGGATCTGAAAGAGCAGCTTCGGGTACTTCTGGCAAAAGGAAGCTGCAAAAACATTACGAAAGAAGAAGTTCATGAACTGGTAGATGAGATCTATGCAGATTATGAACAGAGATAGATTGAAAAAAGGAGACTAAAATTATATGGCAGAAAAGCAATATACAAGGCAGGCGCAGGAAGCGCTGAATATGGCACGGAAGATTGCAGCCGAACTGAAGCATCCGTATGTCGGGACAGAACATCTTCTTTTCGGGCTTAAGAGGGTTTTTACCGGAGTTGCAGGGCAGGTGCTTGATAAGAATAAAGTCGATGAAGAACAGATGGAAAAAGCAATGGATATCCTTGTATCTGCTCCTGAGGCAGCTAAGAGGGAAAGAAAGCATCTGGAGTACAGTCCGAGACTTCGGTATATTCTGGAAGAAAGTCAGAATGAGGCAGCGCAGCTTGCATCTGAAAAAGTCGGAACCGAACATCTTCTGCTTGCAATGCTCAAAGATGGAGATTGTGTGGCTACCCGTATGTTGATGACCCTGAATGTAAATATTCAAAAACTTTTTCAGGATCTTCTGCTTGCGGCGGGAATTGATCCGAAAGAGTATATGGAGAATCAGAAGGACGGGGAAACTGTTGGCGGAATTATAGACCAGTACAGTACGGATCTGACACAGGAAGCAAGAGAAGGAAAGCTGGACCCGGTTATTGGACGTGAAAAAGAAATTGCACGTATCATGGAGATCCTGAGCCGACGGACCAAGAATAATCCGTGCCTTGTGGGAGAGCCGGGAGTCGGTAAGACAGCAATCGTGGAAGGGCTTGCAAGACAGATCGCGGAAGGAATTGTTCCGGAAAGCATGAAAGATAAGCGGATCATGGTGCTGGATCTTCCGGGAATGATCGCAGGCTCCAAATATCGTGGTGAATTTGAAGAGCGTATGAAAAAACTGATCCGTGAGGTAAAGACAGCGGGCAATATTATCCTTTTCTTAGATGAACTTCACACCATTATCGGTGCCGGCGGTGCAGAGGGCGCGATTGATGCATCCAATATTCTGAAACCATCTCTGGCAAGAGGGGAGATGCAGCTGATCGGTGCGACAACTCTTACGGAATACCGCAAGTATATTGAGAAGGATGCGGCTCTGGAACGAAGATTCCAGCCGGTTACGGTTGAAGAACCGACGGAAGACGAGTGTGTCCGGATTCTGGAAGGTCTGAAAGAAAAATATGAGGCTCATCATGATGTAGAAATTGAAGAGGACGCGTTGAAAGCGGCAGTACATATGTCATGCCGTTATATCAATGACCGTTTTCTTCCGGATAAGGCAATTGATGTGTTGGATGAAAGCTGTTCAAAAGTAAAACTTCGCGGATTTAAAGTGCCGGAGAATATTGTTGGGACAGAAATCCGCTGTGGAAAGCTGGAGCAGGAAAAAGAAGCGGCGCTGAAAGCAGGAGATATTGAAAAGGCATCGGAGCTCCACAGAGAACAGAAGGAAGCAGAAAAGAAATTAGAGCAGGCGAAAAAGCGTTTCAATAAAAAGAATGAAAAGAAAAAGGTTCCGGTAACCGAAGAAGATGTTGCGGATGTAATTTCTATGTGGACACGAATCCCGGTAACAAGACTGAATGAATCTGAGAGCGAACGCCTGAAAAAGCTGGATAAAACACTGGAGAAGCGTGTGATCGGTCAGGAAGAGGCAATCCAGGCACTTTCCAAAGCAGTAAAACGAGGAAGAGTGGGATTAAAAGATCCGGCACGTCCGATCGGTTCATTCTTATTCCTCGGACCTACCGGTGTTGGCAAGACAGAGCTTTCCAAAGCTCTTGCAGAAGCACTTTTTGGAAATGAAGAAGACATGATCCGGGTAGATATGTCCGAATATATGGAGAAGCACAGTGTATCCAAGATGATCGGATCGCCTCCGGGATATGTGGGACATGAGGATGGCGGACAGCTCAGCGAGAAAGTACGCAGAAATCCATATTCTGTCATTCTGTTTGATGAGATTGAGAAAGCACATCCGGATGTGTTTAATATTTTACTTCAGGTACTGGATGATGGGCATATTACGGATTCACAGGGAAGAAAAGTAGATTTCCGCAATACGGTTATCATTATGACATCCAATGCAGGGGCAAAGGCGATCATTGAACCGAAGAAGCTTGGATTCACCCAGCAGGAAGACCAGAAGGCGGATTACAAGCGTATGAAAGCAAATGTGATGGACGAAGTAAAGCAGTTATTCCGTCCGGAGTTCCTGAACCGTATTGATGAGATCATCGTATTCCATCCGCTGAATGAGGACAATATGAAGAAGATCGTAGGGCTGATGTGTAAAGAAGTTGTGCAGAGAGCAAAAGAGCAGCTTGAAATTACACTGATTGTGCGTGATTCTGTGAAGAAGCATATTGTTGAGACCGGAAGTGACAAGAAGTATGGTGCAAGACCGCTGAGAAGGGCAGTACAGAGCCAGCTGGAAGACAAACTTGCAGAAGCACTTCTGAATGGTGAGATCAAACGTGGAGACCATGTGGAAGCCGGTATTTCTAAAAAGGAAATAAAATTTACAGTCAGAGAGATAAACGACTAGCAAAAGAAGAAGTTTTATTATATAATAAAAAAAACGGGTCAGACGTGTGAAAATTTAACAGTCTGTAAGTCGAAAGAGAAAGACCATTAGGAGGATTTGAACAATGACAGTAGTCAAAGAGCTCATCAGAAGTGAATTAGACGGAACACTTAGTTTCGGTGATTACACTCTGGATACAAAGACAAAAAAGGATGGATTTGAATTTCAGGGAGATATATATAAAGTAAAGACATTCAAGGAGATTACAAAGCTTGAGAAGAATGGAATGTTCGTATATGAATCTGTTCCGGGAACTGCAGTAGAGCATTTTGAAGTATCAGAAGATGTGATCTCATTCAAAGTATCAGGGACAGGAGATGCACAGATCACACTGGAACTTGAACCGGATACAGATTATATTGTATATATGAATGATATGAATGTTGGTGATATGAAGACAAACTTAAGCGCAAAGCTCAGTGTAAGTGCAGAACTTGGAAAAGAAAGCGTTGAGATCAAGGTCGTAAGAAAGTAGGACAATGATTACAGCAAGAATTGTCTGAAGTACATAGGTATTTAAGAAAAGTAAAAGAGTCTGCTTCGGCAGGCTCTTTCTTTACCGGAAGTATACAAACTGGGAACAGGCAAGAGAAGCAGTTGGTAATTTTTTAAGATAGAGGAGCTGGAATATGGCGAAGGCAAAAAAATCGGTTTTTTTCTGCCAGAATTGTGGGCATGAAGAATCAAAATGGCTGGGGCAGTGCCCAATGTGCAAGGAATGGAACTCTTTCGTGGAAGAGCGTGTGACAACGTCAAAAACGGCAGCGGTTAAAGCGGCAAAAGAGATTCGTATTGTACCATTGTCCGAAGTAAAGACAGAGAATGAAGAGCGGGTAACAACCGAGATTAAAGAACTGGATCGTGTACTGGGAGGCGGAATCGTACCGGGCTCTCTTATTTTAGTAGGCGGTGATCCGGGAATCGGTAAGTCAACGCTGCTCCTGCAGGTGTGTCAGAAACTGGCAAAAAAAGAACGAAAAGTTTTGTACATATCAGGGGAAGAATCGCTTCGCCAGATCAAATTGCGTGCACAGAGGATGGGAGAATTTAATGATCATCTGCTTTTGCTTTGTGAGACTAATCTGGAACTGATCCGCAATGTGATTGAAAAGGAAAAGCCAGATACTGTGATCATTGATTCGATTCAGACAATGTACAGTGAAGAAGTCGGTTCTGCGCCGGGAAGTGTGTCGCAGGTCAGAGAGGCAACAAATACGCTGATGCAGCTTGCAAAAGGGCTTGGAATTTCGATTTTTATTGTCGGACATGTTACAAAAGAAGGAACTGTCGCCGGACCAAGAGTATTGGAACATATGGTAGATACGGTTTTGTATTTTGAAGGAGACAGACATGCATCTTACCGGATTCTTCGAGGAGTGAAAAACCGTTTTGGTTCGACGAATGAGATTGGTGTATTTGAAATGCGAAGAGATGGACTGCGTGAGGTGGAAAATCCGTCGGAATTTATGCTGAATGGAAGACCGGAAAATGCATCCGGATCTGTTGTGGCATGTTCGATGGAAGGAACACGTCCGATCTTGCTGGAAATCCAGGCTTTGGTATGCGAAAGCAATTTCGGAATGCCGAGAAGAACAGCAGCAGGAACAGATTATAACAGGGTGAATCTTCTGATGGCAGTTCTGGAAAAAAGGATTGGATATCATCTTGGAAATTATGATGCCTATGTGAATATTGCCGGAGGTATCAAGATCAATGAACCCGCGATAGACCTTGGAATCGTGATGGCGATCGTATCAAGCTATAAGAACAGACCATTTGATGAACGGACGATTGTGTTTGGAGAAGTAGGATTAAGTGGAGAAGTCCGTGCGGTAAATATGCCGGAACAGCGGGTGGCAGAGGCGAAGAAGCTTGGATTTGAGAAATGTATTGTACCGGAAGTGTCTCTGGATAGCGTGAAGAGTATTGGTGGGATCAAAATCATTGGAGTGAAAAGTATCAACGAGGCAATTGGACTGATTGAGTAAGAGAATATGTAAAGAGGGAACCGGATGGCGGAACAGGAATACTGAACTGCAAAAATGTCGGAATATTCTGAATTGCGCAAAATATAAAAACAACATTGACAATTCAGGAAAGTCGTGATAAGATAACATTCGTTCGCTGATCGAGACAGAGACTAAGGAGTGGCATGCAGGGATCACGAAGTGGACAAAGAAAAAACTGTTGACAAGCTTAGATGGATATGGTATTCTGTTAAAGCTGTCGCGTGAGGAACTGCTTCACAACAGCAAAAAAGAAATAAAAAAGTTGTTGACAAACATGAAACGCTTTGATATAATATAAAAGCTGTCGCATGAAACGACAACAACAAAAAAGAACATTGATAACTGAACAATAGACAACAAACCCTGAAAATTCTTTAAAGAGATTTTTCAAGAACGGACATCGAAAGATGTCAAACCAGAACAGTAAACAGGAACAGAATTGCCAAGCGATTCTTGACTGGGTACAAACGGAGTAGTTCTTCAACAGAGTTGAAGAACGATTATGTTACTAAGCAGCGAAGCTGCAAGAAACATATATCAACGAGAGTTTGATCCTGGCTCAGGATGAACGCTGGCGGCGTGCTTAACACATGCAAGTCGAACGAAGCACCTGGATTTGATTCTTCGGATGAAGATCCTTGTGACTGAGTGGCGGACGGGTGAGTAACGCGTGGGTAACCTGCCTCATACAGGGGGATAACAGTTAGAAATGACTGCTAATACCGCATAAGACCACAGGGTCGCATGACCTGGTGGGAAAAACTCCGGTGGTATGAGATGGACCCGCGTCTGATTAGGTAGTTGGTGGGGTAACGGCCTACCAAGCCG
>NZ_BAAHSG010000022.1:0-1789 GCF_054660775.1 Allocoprococcus similis | reverse complement strand
AAGGGGATGTGAAAAAACTCGATTGAGTTTTTTCGCATCTCCCTTTTTGTACCTGTTGTGTATAAATGACTGAAATCATGCGCAAAGAAAGCGCACTTCCCCTACCCCATAGAAATTCTTTTTTTGAATCTATGCGGCAGTTCTGTTTCTCATCTTTTTTTTCTGATATTTATATAGATTATGGCCTATCGCCACGAGTAAAACTTCCAGTTTGACTGAATGAATGCCTCTTCGGACAATTCTCTTGTACCAACGGTCGTTTTTCATTATTCCGAAAGTGCCTTCTGCTTGTATCGAACGGTTCATTCGTAATAACGCACCGTGGATACTTTCTAGGTTTTCGATTACTTCCTGATGCATGGAAGTTAATTCCTGATTGATCCGAACGGTTCGATTCTTATCTGTTTTCTTACATTTCTCTGCATATGGACATCCACTACAGTCTTCGCATTCATACAGTTCTTCCTTACGTCCGTATTGATTTCCCCTCACATTTTTTCTGTATAAAAAATGGAATGCTTTATCGTTAGGACATCTCATGACACCTTGCTCATCAATTCTGAAGTTAACTGCACGAAATGGATCTTCATGATATTTCCGATCCTTAGTTTCCTTTTTAAACATTGGAAATTTCATATACTTTTCAATTCCGTTCTGTTCACAGAAAATATAATTGTTGTATGAGCCATATCCGGCATCTGCCACAGGATATTTGGGATAGAATCCATAAGTTTGTTTGAAGTGCTCCATCAAAGGAACGAAACAATCCATATCCGAACGATAATGGTTCACGTCAACAACTGCAATATATTCATCTGCTACACCAATCTGTACATTATATGCTGGCAGAAGCTGATCATTGCCCATGTAATCCGTTTTGATACGCATAAAGGTAGCTGAGTTATCTGTTTTAGAGTAACTGTTTCGATTGGGACCACAGATTTCAATTTTTTGCATGTATTCTTGAAGTTTCTGACAGAAAGTAGTCAAGTGTTCATAATGTCGCTGTTCTTTGGATTTTCGCTTTCCACTTCCGTAAACAAATGTACTTTTATCCAGTTCCCATAAAAGTACTAGCTGCTCAACGATTTCATTCAGATAATCCGGTACATACTCCGGATTTGTTGTGATCTGCACCCCGCTCCATGCGATTTCTGCATTAATTTCCTCAATCTCCGCAGTGATTTTTTCGTAAAGCTTGTAACGGAACTTTTCGGTAGCCTTCTTCCATACCCAGGTATACTTGTTTGCGTTTGCTTCAAACTTGGAGCCGTCGATGTAGAGATGTTGCAGATCTACATGCTCCTCGTTAAAGATAGCATGATTGATGTCGTTAAAAATGTTTTCAATCTTATCTTGAAGTATTTCATTAATGAAATATCCAAAGGTTCTGTATGACGGAGTCTGGTGATCCATGAGATACATGAACCTGATATTAACTTTGCAGTTGTCTTCCAGTTCTCTCAGAGAGCAGTAGCCGCCAGTCATAAATCCGAAAAGTACTGTTTTTAACATGTTGACTGGATTATATCTGAGTCGTCCAGTTGTATACTCCGGAATATCCGTCAGATACTTGTTTAAATCGATTCCTCCCATCAATCTGTCAAATGTTAAAACAGGATCCAGCAGATCCAAACAATCTGAAAGAAACAGTGGTAAATATCCTTGTTTTGAATTACAATAATTATTGTGTAAAGTTTTCATCGCAAGTTAATTTTACCACAAAAATAGGACCTTTCGCATGAACGAATGGTCCTATTTCTTTTAGGGACTTATTTCACAGCCCCTT
>NZ_BAAHSG010000021.1:0-56230 GCF_054660775.1 Allocoprococcus similis | reverse complement strand
CATCATCCAAAAAGCAATAAATACCCATGTATATTTATATGCAGCCAGAATTTTATATATTCCCTCAAACAGGATCCTCCGATAGCTCCGAGCGAAAAATTGCAAAAAAATAAACTGATCAGATTCCATTGCACAAAAGTGAATCTGATCAGTTTATTTTTTTACAATTTGATGTCGCAGCCTGTCGATCTCATCCCTACTTCAAATCCAGTTCCACCGGACAGTGGTCAGACCCAAATACATCCGTCAGAATCTTCGCATCTTCCAGCCTGCTTTCCAGTGCTTTTGATGTACAGAAGTAATCGATACGCCAACCTGCATTCTTTTCTCTTGCCTTAAACCGATAGGACCACCAGGAGTAGATCCCTTCTTTATCCGGGTAGAAATAGCGGTAAGTATCAATGAATCCCGCATCCAGAAGTGCTGAGAATTTTGCGCGCTCTTCATCTGTAAATCCGGCATTCTTCCGGTTGGTCTTTGGATTCTTCAGATCAATTTCTTTGTGTGCCACATTCAAATCTCCGCAGAAGATCACCGGTTTTGTCTCTTCCAGCTTCTTAAGATAAGCAAGAAATGCATCTTCCCAGGTCATACGATAGTCAAGTCTTGCCAGTTCGCTCTGGGAATTCGGTGTATACACGGTAATAAAATAAAAATCCTCAAATTCCAGTGTGATCACGCGCCCTTCCTGATCATGTTCTTCTATCCCAAGTCCGTAAGTAACTGATAACGGCTCTTCCTTTGTAAAAATTGCAGTCCCTGAGTATCCTTTTTTCACAGCCGAGTTCCAGTACTGATGATATCCCGGCAGATCAAGTACAAGCTGCCCTTCCTGCATCTTTGTCTCCTGCAGACAGAAAATATCCGCATCTGCCTCTTTAAAAAAATCCATAAATCCTTTCTGCACACATGCACGGATTCCATTTACATTCCATGAAATAAACTTCATCTTCTCTTTTCTCCATTTCTTTGGTTTTTTTTTTTGCGGATCTTCTGTACCGCTTTTTCAAGCTCCGCTTCTGTATAAAAAACACGGCCTAAAAACAGTCCCTTCGCCGGTGCCGGAAAACCAGATTTCTTCCGGTCTTTTGCTTTCAGAATCTCCGGTATCTCTTCCGCTTTTATCTTTCCTGTTCCCACATCCAGAAGTGTTCCGGTAAGTATCCGGACCATATGATATAAAAATCCATCTCCGATCCACGATAACGTAAGTGTATCCTTTTCATACACGATCCCGACCGCATAAATCGTCCGTACCGTATCTTTGTCCTCTTTCAAATCTGTAAAGGCGGAAAAATCATGGGTTCCCACCAGATACTCTGCTGCTTTTTCCATCGCACCGATATCGACCGGATGTGGAAAATGGAACCGGTATTTCCGATGAAATACTTCCATCTTGTCACGCAGATCGATCCGATACTCATAGCATTTCCCGACCGCACTCTTTCTTGCATGAAAATCCCTTTTTTCTCTGCTGATATCCAGCACTCTGATATCTTCCGGGAGAAGTACATTTAACTGCTTCTTAAAACTGTCCATATCAATTTCCTGTTCCAGATACAGACTGCACTCCTGCCCTAACGCATGTACACCACTATCTGTTCTTCCGGAACCGCTGACCACCGTCTTTTTCCCTGTAATTTCTGAAATCTGCCGTTCCAGAATTCCCTGTACAGTGAGTTCCGTATTCTCCTGTCTCTGCCATCCACGATACGCCGTTCCATCATAGGCAACTGTTATCCGGTAAGTATTCATCCTTTTATAAAAGGGGCGAAAACTTTATAAGTCCTCGTCCCTGTCACCTTTCTGTTATCTGTTTTTCCGGTAAATAATCCGCAGTCCTTTCAAAAGCAGATCATCATCCAGTACGACCTCTCTCTTACAGTACGGAACAATCTTTTGGGAAAGTCCGCCCGTTGCGATTGCCGTCATAGGCTGTCCGACCGCTTCCTCAATCCGGTCAATAATTCCATCGATTGCTGCCGCACTGGAATAGAGGACACCGCTCTTCATACATTCGATCGTATTCTTTCCAACAATGCGTTTTGGCGTCTCCAGTCCGATTCCCTGAAGCTGGGATGCATTTTCTGTCAGCGCATTCAGTGAAATATTCACACCCGGATAGATCATTCCACCAATATAATTTTTCTTCTCATCGATCACACTGACAGTTGTCGCTGTTCCCAGATCGAAGATCATCATCGGTGCTTTATATTCCGCAATTCCGGCAACCGCATTTGCCACCAGATCACTTCCAAGCTGGGCCGGATTGTCCATCAGAATGTTCAGTCCGTTTTTCACGCCCGGTCCAATGACCAGTGTCTCCTTTTTCAAAATCTTTTCGGCTGCTTCTTTTACGACATATGTAATCTGCGGAACTACCGAGCTGATGATCGCTCCTTCCAGTTTCTCCGGTTTGATCCCGTGAATATCCAGAACCATCTTGATATCAATAGCATATTCCAGTTCCATCTTTGTCTTGATCGTGGAAAGTCTTTCGATAAAATAGGTTTTGTTATCATCCACGCATCCAAGTACAATATTTGTATTTCCTATATCAATCGCAAGTATCATTTTTTACACTCCTAATCTTTCCTGTACCCCTTTTTTCATCAGTGTTTTCCCAAGTACCAGCGTGATCACCGCCGCTACGATCGCCTCCGGAACCCCATTGATTCCGATAATGCTCAGAATAAATCCATATACCGCTTTTACGGTAACACCATTGGCTGCCGCATAGTCATTCCTGAAAAATACAAAAATAAGATTCATGACAAGAAGCGTATTGGTCAGTGCTCCGGAAAGTCCTGCCGCAACCAGTCCAACAGACGATACTCCGTTGTGCTTGGAAAGCTTCCTGATCAGACGGTAAACATAAAACGGTACTACACCGATCAGAATACGCGGCACAAAACAGATGATCAGACTTCCGATCCCTCCACTGTATTCACCCAGACTGTAAAATGGGGTAAATACGAATGATGTCAATGTCGGATTTATCGTATTATTGATAAAACTTGTAAGACCAAATACACCTCCAAGCGCTGCGCCCTTCTTCGGTCCAAGCATCAGAGATCCCATGATCACCGGGATATGGATGATCGTCGCTCTGGTAAATCCCAATGGGATATATCCGATAAACGGGGTGAATGCCAGCACTACAATAAGTGCTGCAAAGATTGCCATCTGTACGAGTCCCTTTGTTTTGGACATGGATGTAGTACGTTCATTGCTTTGATTCATTTTTCTTTTCCTCCTGTTACTATTCTCTTTACGAGATACAATACATTTTGGCTTTTTATTTATTCATGCACTCCAGAATCTTGTCCAGAATACAAGCTGCTGTCTCTTCCTTGCTGATCAGTGGAAGTGCAGTCTCATCTTCCTTCGTGATCAGTGTCATCTGATTTGTATCGCCCTGAAATCCTGCTCCGGCAACTTTAAGATTATTTGCCGCGATCATATCCAGATTCTTCTTTTCAAGCTTCTTTCTGGAATTTTCAACCATATTCTCGGTTTCCATTGAAAATCCACACAGAAACTGTCCGTCTTTTCTGTGCTCCCCGAGATATTTCAGAATATCGTCCGTCTTTTCCAGCTCCAGACTCATCTCACTGTCTGACTTTTTCACCTTTTCATCCGCAATATGCTTTGGCCGGTAATCTGCAACCGCTGCTGCCTTACACACAATGTCTGCATCTTCCGCTTCTTCCTTTACCGCCTCGAACATTTCCTTTGCGGTCGTGACCGGAACGATCTTCACAAACATCGGCTTTTTTATCTCTGTCGGTCCGGTGACAAGCGTAACATCCGCTCCTCTTGCCGCAGCAACGCGTGCAATGGCATATCCCATCTTACCGGATGAGTGATTTGTAATGTAGCGCACCGGGTCGATTGCTTCTCTTGTCGGCCCTGCTGTGACAAGAATTCTCTTTCCGGTCAGATCTTTCTCATAAGCAGTATCCCGGTAAATATATTCATACAAAGTCTCCGCTTCCGGCATCTTCCCGGCTCCGTTATCTCCGCATGCCAGATGTCCACTTGCCGGCTGGATCACTTCATATCCATAATGCTCCAGAAGTTTTAAATTATCCTGTACGACCGGATTCTCATACATTCTTGTGTTCATCGCCGGTGCAAGGATCTTCTTACATTCGGCACATGCCATCACAGTCGTAGTCAGCATATCATCTGCAATCCCGTGTGCCAGCTTACCGATCACATTCGCTGTAGCCGGTGCGATCATCACAATATCTGCCCATTTTGCCAGTGTCACATGTTCCACACTGTACTCAAAATTGCGGTCAAATGTATCGATCAGGCACTTATGCTGTGTCAGCGTCTCAAATACCAGCGGATTGATAAAATTCGTTGCATTCTGTGTCATCACAACTTTTACATCGTATCCTGTCTTTACCAGCATACTTGCCAGTGTTGCAATCTTGTACGCCGCAATACCGCCGGTCACGCAGAGCAATACTGTCTTTTTCCGTTCCATTTGTCTTTCCCCTTTTATTCTAATATTTTCTTCAGTTCATCCATGAATGTATTCACGTCTTTAAATTCCCTGTATACCGATGCAAAACGTACATAAGCAACCGGATCCAGCTTTTTCAGGCTTTCCATAACAATCTCACCGATCTGGCTACTCGGAATTTCTTTCTCTTCCCGGCTGAAAATCGCTGTCTCAATCGAGTCGATCGTTGCCTGAATATCTGCTGCTGATACCGGACGTTTATAGCATGCCCGGAGTACTCCGCCTTCCAGTTTAGTACGGTCATACTGCTCCCGGTTGTTATCCTTCTTGATCACGATCAACGGTATGGTCTCCACCTTCTCATAGGTTGTAAAACGCTTGTTGCACGCATCACAGGATCTTCTCCTTCTGATCGTCGTTCCGTCATCTGCCGGTCTTGAGTCGATGACTCTTGTATCAATGTTACCACAATATGGGCACTTCATCTTTTTTCCTCCTGCCTGGTTCTTGATTGATTCTACTGCCGAATCACGCACATTTTTAATGTCTATAGTATAAATCCTGTATACAAGGTTGTCAACAAATTCACACTTTATCAATAAGCTATATAAGCCGGCTCTCCACCAGCTTCCATGCCTGTACGATCAGTGCCGCATGGTCACAGGCGATCCGGTCCGATTCTTTTACCTTATAATAGGTTTCTCTTACCAGACCGCTTCTTTCTCTCTTCTCAACAGCTGCTGAAATTGTAAGATCTGTGTCCTTATTTTCCAATGTCAGGCGATAAATGGTTTCTGTCCATTCTCCGTCCTCCTTCACCGATTCTGTCCGGCAATGAAGCTGCATCCATCTTGCATCCGCCGCATCATCGCCGGCCCGCACCTTTACCTGCCCTTCATTTACAACCGAAAGATACGCTGACGTGATGATCCGTGCTCTTGGATCACGGTCCACATTTCCATAGACTGCAAATTGCTCCATCGGAAGATCCGCCATGCCGGTCTCCTCGGTCAGTTCTCTTCTTGCCGTATCTTCCAGATTCTCATGAAGTTCAATAAACCCACCCGGAAGCGCCCACCAGCCAATGCTCGGATGATTCCGTCTTTTAACCATCAGGACTTTCCATTCTCCGTCCGCTTCCTTTCTTTTGCAGGAAAATATAACTGCATCTGTTGTCACACAAGGATTCTTATATTTATAAGGATCATACTCCTCCAGAAATTCTTCCAGTGTCTGTCCCTTTTCATTTTCGTTTCCGTTTCCCCGGAATGGCTCGATTTCTTTAAAAAATGCTGTCATTTTTCTTCTCTCCTTTGTCTTTTTACTTGTTCTCATTTATTTCACTGAGCAGTCTGTACTCTTCTTCCTCTTTTACTATTCTTATAAGGAGTGCGAGAGTGCAAAGCACGTAGCAATCTGGTATCAAAGGGGGCAAAATACCTTTTGACCCCAACATCTTCTTATTTACACGGCTTCAGACATTTGTCCTCTTTAATTTCCACAAGAATAATATCCTCTCCAATCCTGCGAATACACTCAAACGGAATAATATACTCCGCATCATACCCAAGAAATCCACAGATTCTTCCCGGTCCCGGTACGATCAATGCTTCCACACACCCTGAACAGATATTGACTAGCAGATCGGCAACAAAACCAAGCCTCTTGCAGTCACACATATTAATGACCTCCCGCTCTTTTAATCCGCAAAATCGAATCCGTTCCTCTTTCATACTGCACCATCCACCGGACTTCTTATTATATTATATGAACATCTTCCCTTGTTGTCAGCATGTTTTGTGAAAATCCCCGTCCTTGTGCCATTTAGCTTCTGCCCACCAGTAATTCCTTTTTATACTGTGCATTTTTGCCAACTAATGATTGCAATTTCCATAAAAAAATACTATAATTTTTATATATTTTTTATCGCTGTTGTCTGCGTTATATGTTTTTCATACGCAGACAATTCAAATTCTGAGAAACAGAGGGATGTAATATGAAGAAAAAAGTTGTTGTTGCATTAGGACACCGCGCACTCGGAACCACACTTCCGGAGCAGAAGGTTGCCGTTAAAAAAACTGCAGTTTCCATTGCAGATCTTGTTGAAGAAGGATACCAGGTAGTAATCACACACAGTAATGGACCTCAGGTTGGTATGATCCATACTGCTATGAACGAATTCAGCACCAATCATCCGGATTATACCGCTTCTCCGATGTCAGTCTGCTCTGCTATGTCACAGGGTTACATCGGATATGACCTGCAGAACGCGATTCGCGAAGAACTGATCGGACGCGGCATCTACCGCAGCGTATGTACTGTTATCACACAGGTAACTGTTGATCCATATGACGAAGCATTCTACACACCAACCAAGGTTGTCGGACGTATCATGAGCGCAGAAGACGCTGCCGTTGAACGTAAAAAGGGCAATTATGTAGTAGAAGTTCCTGGTCAGGGCTTCCGCCGTGTCGTTGCTTCTCCAAACCCGGTTGATATCGTAGAAGTTGATTCCATCCGCACCCTTACCGATGCAGGACATATTGTAATCGCCTGCGGTGGTGGCGGAATCCCGGTACTCCAGCAGAACAATCATCTTAAAGGTGCCAGCGGAGTCATCGAAAAAGATCTTACTGCCGGCAAGCTCGCCGAGCAGATCGATGCAGATGAGCTCATCATCCTCACCAGTGTGGAAAAGGTATGCTTAAACCACGGAAAAGAAGATGAAGAAGAACTCGATACTATCTCCGTAGAACAGGCTAAGCAGTACATGAATGAAGGACACTTCGGAATCTACAATATGCTTCCAAAATTCCAGGCATCCGTAGGATTCGTAGAAAAGAAAGAGGGAAGAAGTGCTCTGATTACTTCTTTTGATACTCTGAAAGATGCTCTGAAGGGTAAAACCGGAACTGTTATTGAATAAATGTACAAAAGGGACGACATAAAGGACTCCGTTTTCTGTGGGTAGAAATGTTGAAGAGTCCGTAGAGAAAAAAGGCGCCAGTAATTTGGATACCGGGCTGATTCGCGGAATAATCCTGATGATTATTCCACTCAGCAGCCCTCTGGCTTTCGTGCTTGTAGCACGAAACCAGATCCGAATTACTGGTGCCTTTTTTCTAACGGACTCTAGCACCGTTTCTAATCACAGAAAACGGAGTCCTTTATGTCTGTGCGCTGGCAAACTTTTAAAAAGTTCCTCACCAAATGCTTACCCCTGAACCTGTAACAGCTTCGCTTTCAGTTCAGCTTCGATGCGCTGCATTTCCACCTCTGCCTGCTGACGTTTCTGGCGGCCTTCCTGTTGGATCTGCATGACTTCATCGAAGGTTGCGATCAGCGATTCATTGGTTGCTTTTAAGGTTTCAATATCTACGATTCCACGCTCGGATTCTTTGGCAGTCTCTACTGTAGCAATCTTCAGCTTTTCTGCGTTCTTGCGCAGGAGTTCATTGGTCATATCGTTGACTTCTCTCTGAGCTGCTGCTGCCTGTGCGGAATGTTCCACACCAAGGGCGAGTACCATCTGGCTTTTCCAGAGCGGGATCGTATTGACGAGTGTAGACTGGATTTTTTCTGCCATCATTGTGTCGTTTCCCTGCACCAGACGGATCTGTGGTGCGGTCTGCATGGCGATTGTCTTGGTCAGTTCCAGATCATGCAGTTTTTTCTCGAAACGTTCACATCTGGAATCCAGATCTTTTGCTGCCTGTGCATCCTCGGCAAGTCCGCTTGCCATCGCTTTATTCTTCAGTTCCTGAAGCTCACCGTTTCTTGTCTCGACAAGCTTCTGCTTTCCGGCAAGCACATACATGGACAATTCTTTATAATATGTCATGTTCACTTCATACATCTTGTCCAGAAGCGCAATGTCTTTCATAAGCTGCACTTCGTGAGATTCCAGTGCTTTGACAATATTGTTTACATTGGTTTCTGCTTTTGCATATTTGGCTTTCATTGCCTGGATCTTGTTTCCGCCTTTTTTGAAGATTCCGAGGAATCCTTTTTCCTCTTCCTCATCAAATCCTTTCAGTTCTGTCACCACATCACTTAACAGTGTGCCAACCTCTCCAAGATCTTTTGTCTTTACATTTTCCAGTGCTTTTTCTGAAAAATCTGCGATCTTCTTCTGGGTTCCGGCTCCGTACTGAAGAATCATGTTCGAATTGGCGAGATCAATTTTTTCTGCAAATGCACTGACCATATTCTTTTCTTCCGGTGTCAGGACGATCTCCGGTGTTTCCGGTTCTGCCTCCTGATAAATCTGCGGAGTCTCTTTTTTTTCTTCCTGAAACGGATCCAGCGTCAGCTCCGGTGTCACATTAAATTCTTCAAAATCGTTCATACTCTTCTTCCTCCTGCGACTTTATTTTTTTATTCCGTCCTCTTTCAGACCTTCCTGTGCAAGCATGGTATTCAATACGGAAATATCCGATGAGACATCCCACATGGTATCTTGAAACAGGTCATCCAGAAGTTTCTCAAACGCCGTATTTAAAGTATCGAGCGTTGCCTCAATCTCACGCTTTGCAGTCTGGATATTTTCTCCATCAACCGGCTGTCTGTCAAGCTGTTCATATGCTTCCAGAAGCTTGATCGTCGTCGGAAGATAATATTCCATCAGCTTACGGATATCCGAAACTGACTGTGGATTTTCTTCCACCCGGTCAAAGATCCGGTCTACCAGCATCTCCATCCGGCTGATCTTTGCAGAAATCTCTTCTCCCGGAATGGCTTCATTACACTCGTGGATCTTTCTGATAAAAGCATCCCCCTGGTCAATGATCTTCTGCACCTCCGGTGTCAGCTTTTCATTCTTTGCATCTTTCTCTTTTGTATTTTCCTGTGTCTTCTCTTCTTTCTTTACCGGCTCTTCCGCTTTCGACTGCTGTCTGCGAGTTTCGATCTGTAAATATTCTTCATAAGCACGGTTTGACAGGATCAGGCATTTCTTCTCACCATCCATATGCCCCTGACGGAACCAGCCTTTGGAAATCATTCTTTCCAGATCCTTTGTCACAAATTTTATGGATTTTCCGGAATTGCTTCCGATTTCTGAAATATTGCAGTACTCTCTGCCTGCGATCCTGCGGCTGTAGTTCTTGAATCTTCCAACCTGTTTCAGAAGCTTAATGCCCCAGCCTGTGATCATGCCACTTGCTGCCGTAAGTAGCCCAAATACCGCACGCATGATCCATAAAGCCCCCGGACTTTCCGGCAAAGAAGCAATACAAGATGCAAGGAACAGAATCAGGAATATCAGTGCCATGCTTCCGCCTGCTGCGATCATGACAATTCCGCCTGCCTTTGTTCCCGTCGTCGATCCATACAAGACAGGTGACTGCTGTGCATTGCTGTATCCATACCGGCTGCTTCCCTGTGATTCCGCCTTATAGTCCTGCATATCCGGATTCCACGCTCTTCCATTTCCATCCGGTCCGCTCCACCTGTAAGTTCCGAACGGAGGTACACCTCCTCCAGGCGTTCTTCCCCATCTGTCAGATCCGCCCATCTGTCCATATCTTCCACGCGGTCCTCCCGGACCTCTTCCCATATTTCTCGTTGCCTGATCAAACGCATTTCCAAAAGAACGCATGCCCTGTTCCGCGCCATTTACCGCACCGTTCACTGCCCGGTTGATCGTATCCGTGATCGTCTGGTTCAGCCTCCGGTAATCCTGTGAGTCTACAGCATCCTGCACAGTTCGTCTGATCTCTTCTCCAAATCTTTCCCAATCCTGCATTTCAGCTTCTCCTTTATTTTGAAAACTTGATCCTGTCGTCAATTCCGTGCGAGAGAACATAATCATAAACGGTCTTTGGCACCAGATCATCCCACTTTTCATCTGCCAGGATCCTCTGCCGGATCTGGGAACCTGATACCCCTTTTTCCTCTTTGGTTCTTCTCCAGAGGACTTCCACCGGAATTCCAAGCTTCTCAAAACGCTTCTCATTGTTCGCAGTCCATTCATCACAGATACTCATAAAGCAGACCGCACCCTCCGGCAGATACTGCCCCAGATATTCCACTCTGTCAATCGGAAACGGGATGATCTCAAACTCTTCTCTCGGCACTCCGAAACTGAGCAACGTATCACGAAGCATCTCATAACGCTCAATATAAGTCAGAGGATTAGCGCTCCGTCTTACCCGGTAATTGTCTTCCTCACCCCCTGATACGTGCAGATCATCCGACATGGTGATTCCTATATAAAGCCTTTTGCAGCGCATCTTTGCCGCCAGAATGTATTCCACATGTTTGAGATGCAGAATCTGAAATCTTCCATATACCAGCCCTTTTTCTATCATTTATACGTCCCTTGCTTTCTGTAATTTTATCTTTTCAATGATGTTGGGGCAAAAGATATTTTGACCCCTTTGATACCAGATTGCTACGTGCTTTGCACTCTCGCAATCCTCTTTTCAATTAGTCTATCTGTATTCTACTACAGAACGGTCGTTCTTAGCAAGAAATACCTCTGTATACGACAAAAAGATGACTTTCGTCACCTTTTTTGTCTTTTTCTTCTATTCAACGATTTTATAATATTCTTTTGCTGTTATCACAAATACGATCACATAAAAGACGGCAAAGATTCCCACTGTACCGGCAGTGCATCCGAAGAACAGCTTTGTATTTTTCAGATAAAATATGGCTAAAAGCTTTGTGATCACCGGAAATGCAACTGCAATATGGATGATCGCCATCACAAGCGGCAGGAAGAATACCATCAGGATCTGGCTGCGGATCGAGCTTTTGACCTCGCGTTTGCTCATCCCTACCTTCTGCATGATCTGATAGCGTTCTCTGTCATCAAAGCCTTCGGAAATCTGTTTATAATAAATGATCAGCACCGTTGCCATCAGGAACAGGCTTCCCAGATACATTCCAATAAAAAATACACCGCCATACAGACCAAAGAAAGTCTCTTTTTCAAGATATCTTCCCTGTACACCAGTATGTTCAAATTCACTTTCTGCCTGTGTTTTCAGCTCTTTGACAGCTTTCAGCTTCTGTTCTTCGCTGCCTCTTAAATTGAATGACTCCCTCCATTTTACCGGTTTGTCCTCTGCCTCGAGCTGATATTTTTTCAGATAGTTTTCCATAAACTCTTTTTCATCACTGACAATCATATAATATACATTTTCTGTATTAGAATCACTCTTCTTTCCAAAAGGTGCCTTGTCCAGCTCTTTTTTGATCGTCCAGTTTTCATCATCAATCTGGATGGTATCCTTGCCGTAATTTTCCCCATTCGTAAAAAGAATGGCTTCCTTATCCCCAAGCTCCAACCTTTCGCCGGTCAGCTGATTATAATCTGCCAACCCAATCACATCAAAAAACACCACATCGGATGACGAATAATCCTTTATCATCGCAGAGGTATATTCTTCTCCGTTTTTTATCTTCACAAGCTCTGCCATATGCCAGCTCTTCTCATCTGTGATCTCTACCTGATTATCCCGGCAGATCTTTTCCGCCATATCGTGCAGCTTCTGATTTTCCGCATCATCAGATACTGAATTTGTAATATACACTTCCTGCGGATACCTTGTTCTTAAGACATCCTCCTTTCCGATGTACAAAGATACGGTAGACGAAATGATCACCAGAACCATGGTACTGAGAATACAGATATTTGCCAGCCCGACTGCATTCTGCTTCATCCGGTAAAGCATGCCGGATACGGATGTAAAATGCTTTGTTTTATAATAGAAATTTTTGTTTTTCCGAAGCAGCTTTAAAAAAGCAATACTTCCTGCTGTAAAAAGCGCGTAGGTTCCGATAATGACACAGACTACTGCGACAAAGAAAAGTTGAAGCGCCTTAAGTGGTTCTTTTGTCGTAATCGCAATGTAATAACCGATTCCAAGGAAAATGATGCCAGCCACAGTCAGAATCCATTTGGTTTGCGGCTCCCGCTCGCCCTGACTCCCCGCATGCAGAAGCTCGATTGGATTGGCAAGCCGGATCTGCAAAAGATTATAGATCAGAGTCAATGCAAAGATCAGTGTGAAAAAGAGAACGGTATTTCCTGCAATCTCCCATGACATCCGAAATGCCAGTTTATCGTCATAATGAATCATTCTTTTCAAAAGTGCATACATCAGCTTTGCAAGCGCAGTTCCGAAAAAGATTCCACCCAGAATACTGACCGCACCGGCTACAACCGTCTCGATCACCAGCATTTTCGCAAGCTGCGGTTTCCCCATTCCGAGAATGTGATACACTCCGATTTCTCTTTTCCTTCTTTTGATCAGAAAACTGTTGGTGTAAAACAGAAAGATCAGTGCAAATATTTCAATCACATGAACACTCAGACTTAAAATAATCTTTAATGCCTCCTGGTCCATCGGAGAATTTGCCGCCAGATTTGCCATCATATAATACATCATCACCGTCAGGACAGCTGTCAGCACATATGGAATGTATGTCTTCCGGTTATTTTTCAGATTGGAAATGGCAAGCTTTGTGTAAATCGATCTATTCACGGTGCTCACCTCCTGTAGTGAGAACCGTCAAGGTATCGGTAATCTTCTGGTACATCTCGTCACTGGTCAGATTGCCACGGTAAAGCTGATGAAAAACTTCCCCATCCTTGATGAAGAGGACTCTCTTTGCCGTGCTCGCTGCTTTGACACTGTGCGTTACCATGACAATCGTCTGCCCGTTATCGTTGATCGCATTAAAAAGTCCCAGAAGCTCATCCGTCGATCTGGAATCCAGCGCACCGCTCGGTTCATCGGCAAGGATCAGCTGCGGTTGTGTGATCAGAGCACGTGCAATGGCTGCTCTCTGCTTCTGCCCGCCGGATACTTCATATGGATATTTGTTCAGAAGCTTACTGATCCCCAGTTGCTCTGCGATTGACATGATCCGGCTCTCCATTTCCGTGTATTTCTTACCGGACAGCACCAGTGGAAGAAAAATGTTGTCCTTCAACGTCAGTGTATCCAGAAGATTGAAGTCCTGGAAGACAAATCCCAGATTCTGCCGCCGGAAAGCTGCCATCTCTTTTTCCCGGATCTTGCCGAGATCATTCCCTTTTAAGTAGACCTTTCCACCGGTCGGCTTATCAAGTGCAGCCAGGATATTCAGAAGTGTAGTTTTACCACTTCCGCTTTCTCCCATAATTGCTACATATTCGCCTGCTTCTACGGAAAAGCTGACGTTATGCAGCGCCTCTACCTGATTTCCTCCGAAACGGGTTGTGTATATCTTTTTTACGTTCTTTACGTCAAGTAATGCCATGTTTTTTTGACCTGCCCTTCTTTTTTATTTGATAAATCCATTATAAAAAAGCCGGGCGTTTCCTTCCATCGAAGTAAATGACAATTTTGGTGGGGTTTCTTACATTTTTGTAAGGATTGGGGTTGAAAAGACTCATTTGGGTGAAAGGAACGCCACCAGAAACAAATAAANNTTTATTTGTTTCTGGTGGCTGTGTGGTTCAAATGGATGAGCATATTTTAATCACTAAATCCTTAACCAAAAAGTAAATCATAGTTCGGTTCTATTGTTGGAAGTTTTTTCGTTTTTGTACCAATAAACTCCATTACTCTATTCGTCTGGATTCACGGTCAAAGTTTAAATATACTTTTGTTCCTCTTTCAAGATCGGATTCAATCCGAATCGTATGATGTAAGCGATCCATAATTGTTTTGCACAGATATAAACCAATTCCGGTAGACTTTTTATTTGCTCTTCCGTTGTAACCAGTGAATCCTTTTTCGAAGATTCTTGGGAGGTCTTCTTCGGCGATTCCGATTCCATTGTCAGCGATTACCAGTGTCTGATTTTCTGTGTAAATTGATATTTCTCCGCCTCTTGCGTATTTAACTGCATTGGAGAGGATTTGTTCAATGACGAAGGTCAGCCATTTTTCGTCGGTCAGAATCTTCTGATCCTGGATTTCAAGGTGAAGTCTTGTTCTGGTCATGATGAACATCTGGGAATATTTGCGGACTGCCTGGCGAATGATTTCTTCCAGGCTGCAGATCCGGAAGGCGTAATCGGAGGTTGCGGACCCCATTCTGAGATAGGTGAGTACCATATCCACGTATTGTTCAATCCGGAATACTTCCATTTTCATGCTTCGGGTAAGTTCCTGTGCTTTCGGGCTTTCCTGTACTTCTTCCAGTTCCTCTCCGCTCTGGATCAGGACGCCGAGTGCTGCAATTGGAGTCTTGATCTGATGAACCCACATGCTGTAATAATCGGACAGCTCCTGTTTTTCAATCTGCACAGAGGATTCCAGCTCTTTTTTCTCTTCATAAAGCTGCCGGATCAGTTCCTGGTACATTTCGCTTTCCCGGCTTTCTGCCTCCGGAAATCCTTCTGCCTCTGTCCGGATTTTTTCCTGATTTTCTTCCAGTACTCTTTGTCTTTTTACATATCGTATGAAAACAAGTGTAAACCAGATCACATTCCACAGAATCACCAGAAGGAACGCATATCCTGCAATTTCCACCGGAATTTCATAGATCCAGAAGATGACTGCAAAGAGGATGCCCGAAACCAGAACCGCAATTCTCTCCGGTCTTTTTTCTTTCCAAAATACCCTTAAAATCTCTGTCATACCAGCATGTACCCGATTCCTTTCTTTGTCCGGATCACATCATGCATTCCGGCTTCCTCCAGCTTTTTCCGAAGTCTCGCCACATTTACTGTAAGTGTATTATCATCGATGAATTCGTCACTTTCCCAAAGTCTGGTCATAATCGCATCTCTGGTCACAAATTTTCCTGCGCTTTCAAAAAACATCTGGCAAATCTTGAACTCATTCTTGGTGAGTTCAATCTTCTGCCCGGCTATTGTAAGCGACGCATCTCCCAGATTCAACAGCATTTCTCCATGCTCAATGATATTTGCTGTTCCCTGCAGTGCGTATGCTCTTCTCAGTACTGCCTGCACCTTTGCTGTCACTACATTCAGATCAAACGGCTTCTCGATAAACTCATCTCCGCCCATGTTCATTGCCATCACGATATTCATGTTGTCGTTCATCGATGACAGGAAAATGATCGGCACATTGGACAGCTTCCGGATCTCCTGGCACCAGTAGAATCCATTGTAAAACGGAAGCCCGATGTCCAGGATCACAAGCTGTGGACCTGCCTTTTTAAATTCTTCCATTACATTTTTGAAATCGCGTACACATACTGTCTTATAATTCCACTTTTTCAAATGCGATGCCAGTAACTCTGCGATCGTGTTATCGTCTTCAACGATCAGTATTTTATACATTTATTCCTGCCTCTTAAACTCTCTTCTGGAAGTTTCCGTACACCTTAACTCCTTCATCTACCGTAGTAAATGCTTCCGGATCCAGTAAATACACCATGTTCAGGATATCTTCTACTTCAAATTTATTCACGATCGTTACCAGAACATAATTGTCTTCACTCGTAAATGCACCTTCACCATTCCATTGCGTAACACCACGTCCGGTTTCTTTCATGATCGCCTCTGCGATTCCCTTCTTCTTCGTGAAAATCAGCATTCTCACATTGATGTTCTGGAAATGCATCCTGTCCAGAGTTACTGTGTAGAAGAACAGGTAGACGACCGAATAAATCACCGTTGAGATATCAAAAACTAAAAGATAAATGGCATACAGTACCAGATTGAAGATGGTTCCCAATTTTCCAACGGACATTCCCGCATATTTTTTCGCCATCCAGATACCGATAACCTCGATTCCACCGCCGCTTCCTTTTGCCGTCAGCATGATTCCGATTCCGGCTCCGGTTACAACACCACCGATGATGATTCCAATGACCGGATCATCGATCACTGCTGTCGCCGGCGATGGTACGATTGAAGTAAATAAACTGATTCCTACCGTTCCAAGGATTGTATTTATAAAAAAAGTCTTTCCGATTTTAAACCATGCAATAAATAAAATCGGAATGTTGAGCAGTAAATAAATGATACCATACAGGTTCAGACCTGCGATTTCCCTAATCCCGATCTGTCCTGCTCCATAACTTAACAGCTGTGCAAGACCGACTGCTCCCCCGCTGTATAAATTCATAGGGATAATAAATACGTTCAGACCGACTGCGTAGATCAGACAGCCCACTATGATCCAGACAACCTGCATTCCCCTCTTCTGTGGCAAAAAATTGTTCATACTCTTTCTTTCCTCCTACTTTCATTTTGATACCAGATATTTCATAACTTTTCCATACAGTATATCATGCCGGCATCTGAATTTGTAGACTAAAGTACAAATTCTTTTTTGCCCCTTTTTTTGCTGCTTTCAGTTCTTTCTGTCGTTTCTGATCTTCAAGTTCATCTCTGCTTTTCCAGAATACCGAATATTTTTCTCACTACCAGATTAATGATCACAAATGCCGCTGCCAGCGCCACAATCAGAATGCTCTGCCTTCACAGCCCAGCGCATCTTCGTAGATCTTGCACGCCCATTCTGTGCACACTCTTCTGCCGAAGGTCGGACTACATCTTTGGCATATTCGGAATAAACTCCCTCGCGATATCCTGCTTTTAAAGCTTTCTTCACCAGTTTGTCTTCTCCTGAATGGAACGTCAGGATCGCTACTCTTCCCCCCGGTTTCAAAGCCCCTGGCAGCTTCTCCATAAATTCATAGAGTACTTCAAATTCATGATTCACGTCAATTCGGAGTGCCTGGAAAGTCCTCTGACAGGTCTTCCTGATGATATCTTTTTTCTCCTTATTTTCCGGAAGGAAAGACAAGGTCTGTTCGATCACCTGACGCAGCTTTGTCGTAGTATCAATCCGGTGTCCTTTCCGGATTTCTTCGGTGATTGCCTTTGCCAGTTCTTCACAATACGGCTCATCCGAATTTTCATATAACATCCCGGCAAGTTCTTCTCTTGAAATTGTATCCAGTCTCTCGGCTGCACTGATCCCTTTTTCCTGATTCAGTCGCAAATCCAGAGGTCCGTCCACTTTGAAAGAAAATCCTCTCTTCGGGTTGTCAATCTGCATGGAAGACACACCCAGATCAGCCAGAATAAAATCAAATCCCCCAACTTCTTTTGCGATCTCATCGATAGTACAGAAGTTCTGAAGACGGATTGTTAAAATATCCTCACCAAATCCCTGTTCTTCCAGACGTTTTTTTGTCTTTGCAGATTCTTCCGGATCCACATCAGTCGCATAAATGTGCCCCTTTCCTTCCAGACATTTCAGCATCGCTTTTGTATGTCCGCCATAGCCAAGCGTTGCATCAAATCCTACCTCTCCCGGTTGGATCTTCAGGAAATCAAGAATTTCCTGCACCATGATCGAAATGTGCATTCCGGCAGGTGTATTTCCTTTCTGAATGACATGGGCAATCATGTCCTGATATTTCTCCGGCTGTAATTCTTTGTATTTTTCTTCAAATTTTCGTGGATATTTTCCTTTGTATCTTGCGCGGCGCTTGTGAACGCCTTGTTCAGTGTTCTTTTCCTGTTCTGACATACATTGTCTCCTTACCTGTTGATTTATTTTCGGTTTTTCAAATCATATTCTGCGTTTTCTTGTGAATATTTATCAAAATTCACTGTATTTATTATATCATCCCACCTTTAATAGTAGTTATAATAATTTTGCATTTTTCAAATCACTCTCTAAACTTTTTCTTATATTCCAGCACCATAGTATATACAAAATATAATCTATAACTACCTCCCCTATTTGTTTTTCACTCCTGCGGAATACTTTGTACTACGCAAATTGCCCCATACCCCACCTCCCGATTCGGATACTTCTCAAATCCCGGCAGCTCTCTCGCCCCGCGCCGGAGATACGCCTTCACCTTTTCCCCATACAAAAACGGATCATTCCCTCTCACAATCCCCCACTCCATCAAAAGTGCCGACGCTCCGGTTACAAAAGGCGTCGCAAAAGAAGTTCCACTCACCGTAGTCATCCCTCCGCCAACTGCTGCCGTCCTGACATTCACTCCCGGCGCCACAAGATCCGGCTTCGTCCTTTCATCCTGCCAGGTATATCCCCTTCCTGAAAAAGGTGCATAGGAAAAAGTAAGCGCATCATACGCTCCAACCGATATCACTTTTTCCGCAGTCGAAGGGATCGTTAAGGTCACTTCTTCATCCGGATACAGAAATCCCGTCCCCCGGTTTAGTACATTCTCACTTGGCAGCCACAGATCATACTGTCCTTCCACAACCCTTGTCGGATTCAGGATAATCTGCCAGACTCCCGACGTAATATAATCCGTCACCGGAATCATATCGATATAAATTTCCTGTGCCACATTATACGGGCTCGGCTTTCCATAATATAATAAAATCTCCGTATCTCCAATCCGAAATCTCTGCGGACCGAGAACAGACTGAATCGGTCCAATCTGCGTCCCTGCCGGAGATACGAATGAAATTTCCACTTCGTCCGTATACGCTTTCCAGATCTGAATATTCAGCGTTGGTTCTTCCGACTGCACTGCAAGCTGTATTCTTTCTTCCTTCCTTTCCTGCATCACCCCGGACGTATGTCCTGCACTTGCTGCCTCATTTCCCGTTCCCACACAGATCACACTCTTCCAGAAATTCGACAGATCATCGATATACCGCTCCAACAGACTTCTTCCGTCATGAGAGCCATAGGTATTTCCAAAACTCAGATTAATCGCCACCGGCATCCGCACCTCCAGCGATTTCCTCACCACATAATCCAATGCCTGCATCAGCTCTGTCGTTCGCGGGAATCCATCTGGCATAGGTGAACCCATTTTTACTACGATTAATTCACTGTCTGGCGCCACACCGGCATATAGCTTTCCGCTTCCTCGCCCATTTCCGGCAACAATCCCTGCAACGGCAGTCCCATGTCCGGATATATCCTGACTTGGCACCATTCTTCTCCTTTCCTCTGTCGAAGCAGTCTCAAGTGCCCTGTTAATCTGCTCCTGGGTAAATTCCACTCCCATCCGATAGCCTTTTGGTGGATTCTTTTCCTCATCCGCATCCGGTATTAGCGACTGATCCCACAGCACCTTTATCCTTGTCGTTCCATCCTCATTTCGGAAATCTTCATTCGCATAATCAATCCCTGAATCAATAATCGCCACAAGTACACCCTGTCCACGCAGATTAAGAAAGCGGATATCCTGTACCTCATTGATACAGGATACCCGCTTTCCATTTGCTATTTGAAAAAATAAACGTTTCGGTTTTTCTATATATTCTACCTCCGGAATATCTGAAAGTATATCAATTCCGGATTGACTGATCCGAATGATTGCGTACTCATTCTGAAGCTCAACCACCTGACTCGCCAGATCTCTTACCTGGTCCAGATTGCCCGAATATTTAATAATCAATTCCCATTCCCTGTCAATCGGATGATACCCGACATCCAGATTCAATGATTTTTCTCTTTCTTCATCCGTCGCTCCAAGTGCCAGATTTAAAAGATTTTCCAGTTTCTGATCTTCCATATCTTCTTACGCCCTGTAAGTTATTCCTGATATTTTATGACGATCATTCCGAAATTATTTCTGTATTTTATGCTACATTTTCTGCAGCCTGCTTTTTATTCGCACGCTTTCCTGCTTTTCTCTTATCATATGCTGCAAATAATCCTGCAAGAAGTGTTCCTGAGATAGAATGCCATGTACAGGATACAGCACAGATAATTGCAGATTCCGGTGCCACCGCAAACTGTGCCGTTGTGGTTGCAAGGTTGGTAGCAAGTCCGGCGTTCTGCATCCCAACTTCGATGGAGATCGTTCTCTTCTTTGCAGTATTCATACCAGTCAGTCTTCCTGCGCCGTATCCCAGCAGATATCCAAGTCCATTATGAAGAAATACTGCCACAAAAATTACAACTCCTGATTCAAAGAATTTGTCTCCCTGCGAAGAAACAACTCCGCCAACTACACATGCAAGTCCAAGTACTGCAACTCCAGGCATTACTTTCTGAAGCTCTGTAAATGTCTTTTTCTTTCCAAACAGATAATTCAGTAAAAATCCGAAAGCTACCGGAACAATAACGGTCTCAACAATAGATACAAACATCGGAAGTCCTTTGATCGTAATATGTGTTCCGCTTGCAAGAAGTGAAACCATAAGCGGTGTCATAACCGGTGAAATGATTGTGGATACCGTAGTCATTCCTACGGAAAATGCCACATCTCCGCCACACAGATAAGACATGATATTGGAGGATACACCACCCGGACAACAGCCTACAAGGATCAGACCAAGTGCAATTCCATCCGGAAGCTGAAGTACTTTCGTCAGTGCAAATGCAAGAAATGGCATGATCAGATACTGTGCGATTGCACCGATACAGATATCAAAAGGTCTCTGTGCCAGAATCTTAAAATCTTCGGTTGTCAGTGTCAGTCCCATGCTGAACATGATGATTCCGATGATAATCGACTGACAGGTGAACTTGTTGGATACCGGATCAACGAACAATGGGTTATTTACCCATCCCATCATTGCCGGTACAAAGAATGTGACTACTGCAATAGCGATTACCACCACTGATGTATAGTCTGATAAAAATTTGCTTGCTTTTTGTAATGCTTTCATTACAGTTTCCTCCTTTTTCTTTTCGTCCACGCAAAACTGTTCTTCTAATCTTCCGATAACAAAACTCACAGGATTTTTTGTATACACAACAATAAAAAGGAATGTGCCTTTTGTTTCATAGGAACTTCCTATGAAACAAAAAAGTCCCTTTCCAGAATCAATCTGAAAAGGGACGAATAAAATCCGCGTTACCACCCTAATTCCACAGAAAATAATCTGCGGCACTTCACATACCAACATATGCTATCCATATAACGGTGGATCCCGGCGAAGTCTACTTGCAGATACTTTTCTGCTTTGGACCCGCTTCTTAGAGAGGATATCCTTACCCGGTTATTACCTGTTCACACCATCCACAGGCTCTCTGAAAATAATGACGGATACGACTTTGTTCTCATCAACGAATTTTGGTGAACCATATTTTCTTTAATCGTTATTATAGTCTTCTCTTCGGAAATGTCAAGAACGAATTTTAATTAAATCCGACAATTCTTCTCGCCACAATGTACGCCAGAGACGAAATCTTTCTTCCTGATCTGCCCGGAAGATTCATGGTCTGTCCAAGGATTCCGTAACGGATCTTCCAATAAGTTCCGTAGTGATTCTTCTTCAGATACTGCCACAGCTCCCGTTTCTTTTCCAGATTCTCTGCATTTTTGGAACGAATCAGAAGAATTGAAGACACCGTCATCATAATTGCAAGATAATTAGTCATATAGGCCCGCAGTTTTTTATTAGAAATCTTACGCATATCATACATATCAATCATGCTCTTTGTGACAAAGATCTGCTGATCCACACGACTGATCATCACCTTTTCATTGACAGACTGATCTTCTCTTCCAATGTAATAACGATAAAAATCCACATCCATGTAATACATCTTACGCACATGCGGGAGTGGATAGTAAACATAAATATTGTCCACATAAAACGTATGCTTCGGCAGCCTGAGCTGACATAATTTCAGGAAATCTGTCCGGTAAATAACAGAATGCATCAGAATATACTGTCCCAGATGGAAATGCTTCACATCATTCCAGCCAAAAATCTCTTCCTGTGGAAGCACATTCTTGTACTCAATCACTTTCTTGTGCTCCATTCCTTCTTTTTCGTATACATAGTTGGCAAGCAGCATATCCACCTGCTTTTCTTCCTCTTCAAACTTTTTCAGAACATCCAGAATCTTGTACAGTGCTTCTTCATCTACCCAGTCATCACTGTCCACAACTTTAAAATATTTTCCCTCTGCGTGGTCAAGACCTACATTGACCGCATCTCCGTGTCCACCATTTTCTTTATCAACTGCATGGATGATCGTCGGATACTTTTCTTCATATTCATGCGCAATCTTTGAAGTATCATCCTTTGATCCGTCATTAACTATAATGATCTCTATATCTTCTCCACCTTTTAAAATAGATTCCACTGCCCGGTCCATATAAGCTGCCGAGTTATAACACGGAATCGCAAACGATATATATTTCATGTGTATTCTCCTTCTCAATTTAAAGCTCACGTTCCTAGTATAGCCTATTTCTTTTTGTTTTCCAACTGATATTGTAAATTTCACATTTTTCGGCTATAGTTAAAGCTATATGATTACTATGAATAAAGAGGAGGATTTCAACTATGAATCACAATTTACTGGTCGGACAATCAGGTGGTCCTACTGCTGTAATCAACGGAAGTCTCTATGGTGTTGTCTCAGAAGGTCTGGCAAATCCGGAGATTGATAATGTCATCGGTATGGTCAACGGTATCGAAGGTTTTCTTGCCGATCACACAATGAACATGGCATCTTTAAAAGAAAATGGCGAACTGGAACGTATCCGCACCACACCGGGTTCTTATCTTGGTTCCTGCCGTTATAAATTACCGGAAGATCTTTCTGATCCGGTTTATCCTGAACTTTTCCAGAAATTTACCGAAAAAGAAATCAGCTATTTCTTCTATATTGGCGGAAATGATTCTATGGATACCGTAAGTAAATTATCCCGCTACGCAGCAACAGTCGGAAGTGATATCCGCATCATCGGAGTTCCGAAAACCATCGACAACGATCTGGTTCTGACCGATCATACCCCTGGCTACGGAAGTGCTGCCAAATATGTTGCTTCTACAGTACGCGAAATTGCAATTGATGCCTCTGTCTATGATAATAAACCATCTGTCACCATCGTCGAGATCATGGGACGCCATGCCGGATGGCTGACCGCCGCAAGCGTTCTTGCCCGCAAATTTGAAGACGATAATCCGGTTCTTATTTATCTTCCGGAGGTTGCTTTCTCCCCGGATGCATTTATCGAAAAGGTAAAAGAAAAGCTTACTAAAACTTCTAATCTCGTTGTCTGCATTTCCGAAGGAATCAATGATGGTAACGGAACCTTTGTCTGCGAGCTTGCAAGTGATGTCGGCACAGATACCTTCGGTCATAAAATGCTGACCGGCTCCGGAAAGTATCTTGAAAATCTTGTAAAAGAAAAACTTGGTATCAAAGTACGCTCTGTGGAGCTCAATGTCTGCCAGAGATGCTCTTCCTCCTGTTTATCTGCCACAGATCTGGACGAAGCCGCTGCTTCCGGCCGTTTTGCTGTAAGTGCCGCTTTAGACGGTGAAACAGGAAAGATGATCAACTTTATCCGTAAGAGTGATGACCCATACATCCTTGAATTCGGAACTGCAGACGTGAACGAAATCTGCAATAAAGAAAAAGCTGTTCCTGAAGAATGGATCACAAAAGACGGTTCCGACATCGGAGATGAATTCATCGCTTATGCCCGCCCACTGATCCAGGGAAGTGTAGAAGTACCTATGAAAGATGGGCTTCCATACTTCGCATTCCGCAAATAGTCTTGTTCACAATTTGTTCATTTATCTTTCAAAAAACCTTCATTTGTTAAACACTCTTTCTTCACAAGTGTTTTATATACTAGAATCATCAAATGAAGAACATAAAAGATTTCAAACAAATTATTTAATAAGACGTGCAGAAGTTAATAATAGAATAACTTTTTCATAATACATGCCGGGGGCTTTTAAGTCACCCGGCATCCTCCCTTTTATGGGACTTTTTCAAAAGCTCCTTTCAGCATTTTATTCTCCAACCCGGATATTTTCTCCATCGATCACAATTTTATATTTTCCCTGAAGCTGTTTAAATGCTTCTGATTCTGCAAGCTCAGGAACTGCCTGGATGGCCTTTTTTACTGCTTCTGCACATAATTCTCTTTCCATTTCCGGATTTTCACAATAACGCTCCAGATAGTTCATCCACAACCTTTCTGAATCCGGTAATACTTCAATCGCCTCCCTGCTGATCTCCCACACTTTTTCATATTCCTGCACTTCTTCATAAATTAACTGCAACTTTTCATAAATCTCTTCTAATTCTTCTTCATTCGATTCTAATTTTCTGATCTGTTCATATTGTTCAGCCGCTTTTAAATTCTCACCAAGTTTAAAATAGCTTTCTGCAAGATATTTTCTAACCTCACACTCCTTTTCTCCATTTGTATCCCACCGGTACCACGTCTGTCTTCTAATCATCTCCTCACCAATTCTCTTTGTCAGCCTGTTCCATTTTTCACTCTCTTCCAGAACACTTACCTTCAATAGCGGGTATTGGTACAAATACGCTTTCATCTGTATTTTTTCTGCACGTTTCTCCAATTCATCTAATATATTTTTTACTGCATCTTCTGCGTTTAATCCATCCTCCTGCTGCTGTATACTCCCTTCTTCCAGACTCGCTATGACCACCCGGTATGCATCGGAAAACTCTGTCTCCTGCATTTCCTTATCGAGACTATCCAGGCTGTTCACATAATCTTCCCACGCTACATAATAAATAAGTCCCATTTCCAGATAAGGACTGTCCCCCTTTTGTTCCACAACCTCTGTTGCTCCTTCCTGAGCTCCCGCCTCTGGCTGATCCTGATCCGCTGCAATCGCTTTTGTTTCCGGCTTTTTCACTGTCCCTCCGATGATTGCTGCACTCATGATACAAACCGCCAGAATCGCAAGCAAAATCTTTTTTGCCGAAACCTTATCCCTCGGTCTTTCCATTTCCTTTTCCAGAAAACCAATTTCTTTTTGCATATTTTTCAATACTTTTATGGCATTTTTCCCACTGCTATAACACTTTCCAAGCATTCTTTTCCAGACTCGCTCTTCTTTCCGTGTAAATGCCTTTGGCTCCAGACATTTTTCTGCTGTAAATTCCATTATCTTTGCCAGACCATACAAATCATCTGACCGCTCTGTCTTCTGCGAAAGAACCCTTTCTTTCCTTACAAAAAGCATACGAAGCTTTTTCTTCTTCATCTGCTTTAAAAGTTCCTCGTTTTCCGGTTCATTGATATCCAGAAGGCAAAGCATTCCGTCTCCGGTTATGATTACTGCATATGGGTTCACATATCCATACGCCGCATCCTCATTTCCACAACGATAATACTGTTCCAGCTGTTTTGAAAGCTGTCTGATCCAGTTAAATACTGTTTCTTTTTCCACCCGGATCCCCTGTTTGATATACTCCATCAAAGAACAGCCCTTTGCATAGTCATTTACCATATAACTCCAGCCATTCTGATCCACAAAACGGAGTACCGCATAGTCTTTTCTTTCTTCCATCCTGTTCCTCCCTGTGTCTGTTCATTCATATTAACTTGTCCTGAAAATGCTACATCGAATCATGTGTCTGATATCATAACTTTTCTTGTGATCTGTTTCAAAATAGAGAATGTCACCCGGCGTATCTTCGCAGAGTATTTTATTATACCGGATGCGATTTCCCGTGAAATAAAATTAGAATCGAATTAGAGTGACTTCACTATACACTGACATCCGCCACTTTACAAGCAGAACTTTTTTCAATAATTCACAAACTTTTTGTTCCAAAATCAGTCACTGATCTTTTCATTTTCTATACTCCCCCGACAGTCACAGGGATTCCCGGTCTTGTGCATTCTGCCGGACTGGTTACTGTTCACAGTACCTGTGACCAGCAACCCGGACTGTACTTTTTCCCACTTGCTTTTCACTCCCGTATCGCTTATCCTTTTATTGAATATATTTATGAAAGAAGGCATACCTATGACTGAAGCTTCACATGTACTTCACGAAATCCATCCTGTATTTAACACAGACTCCCGCATTCTGATCCTTGGGAGCTTCCCTTCTGTAAAATCACGGGAAAGTCAGTTTTTCTACGGGCATCCAAGAAACCGTTTCTGGGATCTTATTGCCACACTTACAGATGAACCACTTCCTGCCGGCATAGAAGAGAAAAAATCACTGCTCCTTGCACACCACATTGCCATCTGGGATGTGATCGCCTCCTGTGATATCGAAGGCTCCAGTGACAGCAGTATCCGCAATGTCGTTCCCAATGACCTTACAGAGATTCTTCAGACGGCATCCATCCGGCAGATTTTCACCAACGGTAGCACTGCAGACCGCTTATATAAAAAATACTGTTTTCCACAGACTCAGCAAAAAGCAATCTGTCTGCCGTCCACAAGTCCGGCAAATGCAGCCTGGTCAAAGGAACGCCTGCTTACCAAATGGAATCAGATCTGTTCTTATCTTGAATAAGAGCCAGCAAACCGGTCTTAATCGCTCCGTTCAAAAATGAGTTTCAAAAATGAGCTCAAAAGTTTTTTAACTTTTTTCATTTTAGCACTTGACATATTATCTTTCCTGATGTATACTCAATTTTGTTGTTGAGCAACACAGTTCAGCACACAATATAAATGTGCGTTTAGCTCAGCTGGATAGAGCGTTTGGCTACGGACCAAAAGGTCGGGGGTTCGAATCCTCTAACGCACGCTGTACGAGGTCTTTTGTGAGAAAGACCTCTTTTTTATTTACGCAAGCAACGAGTCAAAGTCCGTGCTTGCACGAAACCTTGGCGACTGCCGCGATAACTTGAAAAACTCGCGGAGCGTGTTTCTCATAGTTTATGCCCAGCTTGGCACATTCTCGCGCCGAGCGCGTTGCTGAGCGCCAGCGGCGCTCGTTAAGCAACGACCGAAGCGGAGCGTAGACCGCTTGCGACATTCTTCATCTTCGTGCGAGTGCGCATCTCCGGCACGCAGTGCCTTTTATTTCATAGGAAGTTCCTTTGGAATTTCCTATGAAAAAATAAAAAATGCCCAGGCAATTTTCATGCCAGGACACATTCATTTCTTTTCACTTTTCCACTCTGCATTCTATCCAAGCGCTACTCCCAGCGTTGTTCCAATAAAAGGGATCATGATCCCGGTAAATAAATTCATGCTTTAAACTGCTGCTCCCGCTTCCTGTGTTAAAATTTCTGTCAGAGCCGCACCACTGCTTGTATGGCAGCGAACCACCTTCGCATTGCTTCTTTTTGCCTCATCAAGCGCGGTTTTTACCATCTTGTGCGATACTGTATTTGTAAAAAGTACAAACAGGTCAGGCTGTCCAAGCTGCTTATTCAGATCGGCAGACATATGCGTAAATACTTTAGCTTTACATTTAAACTGTTTGCATATTTTTTTATACTGACAGACCATTCTGTCATGACCTCCTACAATTACAACGCTCATTCTTATCCATCTCCTTAATTCATTCTAATAACGATTGTGATTTTTTTGTATGCCGCCCCGCAGAAACGGAGCGGCTCTTTTTTGATGATTATTTAGCTTTTAATTTTTGATTTTTATTTGTTTTTGATTTGATTATAATTTTATTTGATTATTTAGCTTTTTCGGTTTTCTGTTTTATTTAAAAGGTGTTTGTATTTCTTATAAGCCAGCCACCTCCCTGCCGAGTGACTCACACTCATCTATTGCATCTGCTCCCGGTGTTCCGTGGCAGATAAGTCCTTCTCCGCCGACGATCTGTGCGCCAGCCTGTTCCATTCTTTCAGCCCATGTACGCATCCATTCGCCATCGCCCCAGTCATAGGATCCAAACAGGGCAACCTTCTTTCCTGAAGCAAATCCTTCCAGCTCAGATACGAATGGTTCTACCGTTCCGTCTTCCAGTTCTTCTGCTCCCATTGCAGGGCATCCAAGCACCCAGACAGCCTGATCTTTTAAGACAGCAGGTGAAATGGTCTCCATCGGTACTACATCAGCACTTTTCCCTGCTGCTGTAATTCCTGCTCCAATTGCCTGTGCCATTGCTTCTGTATTTCCTGTTCCGCTCCAGTATGCTACACAAATATCACTCATTTTTAAATTCTTCCTTTCTTTTTTCTTTCTATCATCTACCAGGTTTTCTTCATTTATGCAGGCTGTATGTCAAATGGCTGCCTCACACTTCTTGCTGCATGCCACAGATCCTTCCCTGCCTGCATTTCCCTGATAAATTCCTCTTTTACAACGTTGTAGATAGAAAACATTTTCTTGCGTTCCTCCACGTTCTCATACACTTTCCAGTATCCCTGATACAGGAAATCTTTTCCGTTGTGTTCAATAAACCCTTTCACATCTGCAAGTGGATATCCGAGGAAAATTCCAAGTTCATGTGGAAATTCTGCACTTCCATGCTGATATCCTTCAAATCTCAGATTCATGATCTGAAGCATCTCTGGAAGCTCAAATCCCTGATATCCAAGTGTATCAAGAAATTCGCTGTATTCTTTTTTTCCAAGAATTTCAAGAATCTCTTCTTCTCTGTAGATCAGCCATACTTTTCGGGCTCCGCTGTCGCAAAGCATGCTGTATGAAATTCCCATCTCTTTCAGACTTTCCGCAACTTCCTTTTCACTTACATTTTTCAAGGTCAGAATATTGGATGGCTTTACACCGGTCAATACCGGAGCGCACTGCCATGCAATTTCCATCTGAGCTGATGTCTGTGCATCTTTCTGCATCCAGTTCATGTTGTTTTCCTCTTGCATTGGTTTGCTTTAATTTATTTTAGTTAGCTTTTTCTAACTACCTATAGTCTACTATATTAGTGGGATTTTGTCTATAGAAATTTTTGAGAAGTTTTCTCATCAACATACAATTCATGTTTTTACACCCTACATTCTATCTGCCCTGAAAATATATCATACTGTACTTTTGCAATCATTTCTGCCAAAAAAAAGTGTATCAAAGTTTTTCAACCTTGATACACTGTATTTTTACAATTAACAGTCTTCCGCAATCTTATCGATCAGTCTCACTGTATCTTCCCATCCAATACACGGATCCGTAATCGATTTACCATATACCATATTTCCGCCGATATCCTGTCTTCCTTCTACCAGGTAGCTTTCTACCATTACACCTTTGATCAGTTTTTTCAGCTTTGGATCATAATTTCTTGTGTGCAGTACCTCACTTACGATTCTGAGCTGTTCTTTGTACTGCTTGTTAGAATTGGAATGATTGGCATCAATGATCGCTGCCGGATTCTTCAGATTCTTCTGCTCATACATATCCAGAAGCCTCTTACAATCCTCATAATGGTAGTTTGGAATCGTTGTTCCATATTTATCCACGCCGCCGCGCAGGATCACATGTGCCAGATCATTCCCACCTGTCGTCACATCCTGTCCACGATAAATGAAGCGGTGTGGTCCCTGTGCCGCGACAACAGAATTGAGCATTACCGATAAATCTCCACTTGTCGGATTCTTCATCCCAATCGGGATATCCATTCCGCTCGCAGTCAGACGGTGCTGCTGGTTCTCAACCGAACGCGCACCAATCGCTTCATAAGAAAGAATATCATCCAGATAGCTTCTGTTCTCCGGATAAAGCATCTCATCTGCTGCTGTCAGATAAGTCTCCTGCATGGCTCTGATATGCATTTTACGGATTGCAATGATTCCGGCAAGCAGATCCGGTGCCTGCTCCGGATCCGGCTGATGCAGCATTCCCTTGTATCCCTCTCCGGTTGTACGCGGCTTGTTCGTGTAGATTCTTGGAATGATCATCAGCTTATCTGATACTCTGTCATTTAACTTTGCAAGTCTGTTCACGTACTCACATACCGAATCTTCATTGTCCGCCGAACATGGTCCGATGATCACCACGAATTTGTCTGATTTCCCTGTAAAAATATCACGGATCTCCTCATCCCTCTTCGCCTTGATAGCTTTTATTTTATCCGATAACGGATATTCGTTTTTCAGGTCTGCCGGTAATGGCAGCTCTGCGTTCACTCTCATTCCCATTGTATTATCCTCCTGCAGGTATTTTTCTAGTCCTGATAATATCTTACCATATCTCTTGTAATTTCTGAAACAGAATGTGCACCGCACATCTGCATGGCATCTTTGAGTTCTGCTCCCAGCTTATCAATGTAAAGCTTCACGCCTTCTTCTCCGCCTCCATAGACCGCTACAACGAATGGCCGGCAGATCAGCACACCGTCAGCACCAAGTGCAAGTGCCTTGAAAATGTCTGTACCGGAACGAATTCCTCCGTCAACCAGGATCTTCATAGAACCGTTCACTTCTTTTACAATTTCTTCCAGCACTTCTGCAGTTGCCGGACACTGATCCAGCACTCTTCCTCCGTGATTAGATACGATGATCGCATCGGCACCTGCTTCTTTTGCTTTCCTCGCGCCTTTCGCTGTCATCACGCCTTTAACGATAAATGGTCTTCCAGCCATCTTCACAATCTCGGAAAGCTCCTGTACATTCTTGCTTCCTGCGGGCGGATTCATATTTTTCAGAAACGGAAGTCCTGCCGCATCAATATCCATCGCTACCGCAAATGCTCCTGACTTCTTCACCAGTTCCATCTTCTCCCGCACAGTATCCAGATTCCAAGGCTTTACTGTAGGTATCCCGCATCCACCATTTTCACGGATTGCCTCCGTTGCAGCCTCCATTACCTTCGCGTTCACTCCATCTCCGGTAAATGCGGCGATTCCGGCATCTGCACAGGCTGATACCAGTACATTATTATAAGAAACATCATCATACCTGTCACTATAGTGCAGATTCACGGCTCCAACCGGTCCTGCAAAGAACGGCATCTTAAATTCTTTTCCAAATAAATTCACAGAAGTGTCTGCCTCTCCGCCATCACAGATCGTATCCATGTTCACGCGGATCTCCTGCCACTTTTTATAATTTCTGATCGCAGTATCACCAACACCTTTTGCGCCCGGTCCCGGTATCTGGTTTTTACATGCTCTTCCATCACAGACCGGACAGGCTTTGCAGTAAAGCCCCATAGATAATTTTGCGTTTTCCATCATTTCCTGATATGTCATATCATTCCCTGCTTTCTTTTGTTTTCCTGTATCTGGCAGTTTCGACTTTCTGCCACGTTACTTAGTCAATATGATATGTTACTGTTACAGTACCTGTGACCAGCAACGTATCTCGCCATTTTAAATCGCCTTTGGCGATTGGCAAGATGCCATTCAAGATAAAACGTGCATCCTCCGTGCCAATCAGCGCAGTGATTGACACGGTAGTAAACAGTAACTATGATATCACTTTTCTGTCTGTTCGACAAGAATACCTCCTTGTTTTTGACAGGATTTTCCCCTATAATAAAAAACAGAACACTTGAATCATAAAGGAGACTTAACTTAGAATGAAATGCCCTGTATGCGGTCATAAAGTCCGCCCCAGCAAAAAATATCCCGGCAAATATCTCTGTGATACCTGCCGTAAAAGATTCCCGGCATCCGCTGTGATTCCGGATGATACAGATACCCGAAGTGCCAGATCTTCTGCTCATAAGCATGGATCTGTTTCCGGAAAAAAGCGCCCGGCTGCCAGACAGCAGGCTTTTTTCGACGATCCCCTGAACGGACCGGAGATCTACCACAGCACAGCAGCTGCCATGCGCAGCATGCGTAAAAATGTTCCGGAAGCAGAGGCTCAGAAGAAAACCACTGAAAAAAAAGAGACTGAAGAAATTTCTACAGACAAACCTTTTTCTGGAAATGAATCCTCCGGACAGGAGCATGCTCCGGTTCCAGAACCAGTTATCAGCTCCGTTCAGACAGATGAACCTGCTGCCAAACCAGCGCCGGTTTCCAAAGACGATACCGCAGGCACAAAGTCCGATGCATCTGCTGATGATGTAACTTCACCAGAGCAGGCAACAAACCCAAAAAAGAAGAAAAAGAAACACAAAAAAAGTCTGCCGTTTATCATCCTGGTTCTCATCCTGATCATTATTGCGGTTGTATTCCTTTTTTCCAAAATGCACACTTCTTCTGCCAATCCTTCCGGCACTTCGACACCGAAGAAGACAGCTGACGCCACCAAAGAGATCTATAAGCAAAACGAGACCGCCACATACAATGGCATTGAGATCACGATGGACAGCTACGTAGAATCCGAAGGAGATGACTGGTCTGTCCCGACAGAAGGCAATGAATTTATGTTTGTCCATATGACGATCGTCAATCAGACATCTGATGATCTGGTTATCAGCAGTATGGCAAGCTTTGAAAATTATTGTGACGATACCAAACTTGACTACAGTGCAGCTGCATTTACTGCGCTTGCAACCACAAGCGACCAGCCAAAGCTCGATGGAACGATCGCTCCCGGCGAAACCCTGGAAGGATATCTTTCCCTGGAAGTCCCGCTGAACTGGTCTACCGTCGAAATCCGGTATACCGATAAGATCTGGTCTGATGATGCCGTTCATTTTCAGATCAAGCGCCAGGAGTAAACCACTACCTGCAGATACATGGATAGCAAAAAGAAAGTTTCTTTGAAATTTCCTGTTAAACAAAAAAGGATACAGTCTGGNNCCAGACTGTATCCTTTTTTATTTCAGAATCTCAAAGATTCACTCCGCGCATTTTTTTCTTTTTTACTGCCCCTGCGATCACAATCAGAACTCCAAGACCTGTCAGTATTTTTCCTGCTGTCACTCCAGGCGCATGATACAAAATTCTGATTTTATGTTTTCCTGCTGCCAGATGAAATCCCAGAAACGCTTTATTCACTTTTTCACATTTCACTTTTACGCCATCTATCGTCACTTCAAACCCTTTATCAAACGGAATGGAAGTAATAAACATTCCATCCTTCTGACTTTTGATTCTACCCTGGATCAGATTCCCTTTCGTCCGCTCTTTATCCACCCTGAATACACTCTGATAAAGGTCGGTACCTCCATTTAACACGCCGGTATATGCACTCATATCTTTCATCGTATACTCTCCTTTTCCAAGAGATAAACGGACCGATTTCTGCCCCTTTTCCAGTCCTACCGCATAGGTAAATACGGTATTTCCGTTATAATATACATGCTGGATTGACGAAAGTTTATTTCGCTCTCCTTCCAGAGATATTTCGATATCCTTTTTCGGTTTTTTATTCTCGATCCGAAACTGTACAAACAGAACTCCATCTTTCTCTTCCTGTTCCGGGACAGCCACTTCGAACTCCTGTGCCTTTTTCATTTTCACCTGATATCCGTTTTCAGTCGGGACAACCAGTGAAATCCCGTTATTCTTTTCCGGAATCCGAAAATCACATTTCTCTACGTCTTCAGCCAGTGCTTCTTTCACCTGTTCTGCCGATACAGTTCCGTCCTTTGTCACAGCATATCTGGTAAATACCAGCTGATTATACGGAAAATCCAGTCTGTCATATTCCGCTTCCGACATCGTCTGATCCGTTTCACAGGCAATCGGTGCTGCATTTTCATTACAGTACACATCCCCTCCCCCGGTCATCCACTTTTTCTCATATCCCGGTACATTCTGACTGGAGATCAGATATTTCACTCCCATCAGCTGCCTGAATACCGGATTCTGTGAAACCGACTGCATCAGGAAATTTCGGTACGGCTGCTCTACCTGAAAATCATTTTTACGGAAATTCTGGTAATCAGCATTATAGGAAGAAGAATACAGGGATGTAATATATTGCTCACTGTTCCACACACGATTCAGATTTTCCGCATTTTTCTCTTCATTTCCAACCTGCTCGACCCGGTAGAATCCACCATCTGATGTAATTGCCTTGTCCACAGCTTTCCCGATGGCCCGGCTGGTATCTTCCTCATATGCTTTCCTGCTCTCCAGATTTCCACTCTTTTCCCAGGAATAGCTTCCGGTAATAATAAGGCTCAGGATCACCGGTCCCAGAACAGCTACTGTCAGATACTTCCGAATCCATACACTATACGCCTGTGCCACGCAGATCAGCAGTGTTATGACCGCATCCAGTAAAAGCAGTTTCCAAAGGACTTCGCTTTTCATATCATCCTTCTTCAGATAAATATATATAACAACCGCCAGACATGGCAGAAGCATCCAGATTCTCCCTATTTTCTGATTTTTCAGCTTCTCCAGATATTTTGCCGTAAGATAGCACATAAGCGGCAAAAATGGGATCAGCGACTTCGGTCTGACATAAAGTGCACCATTTAGCAGATACGAAAAAAACGGAACTGTCAGCACCACCAGACAGCCAAGCGACAGTATCTTCTCATAAGCCTTTTTATAAAAAAGTCCGGTCAGCAAAATAATCAGCATCAGACAGCTAAGTCCCGGTCCATATGCCCCATACAGAAATTTTTCCAAATTGATCTGCGGTGTCAGAAGCTGCCAGAAATCTGTTTTTTCTCCCCTGCTTCCGCTTCTCCCGAGAAGAGCCATCGCAGTCGGCACAAGAAGAACTCCTGCAAACATGATTGCCGTCAGGATCCTTCCTGCAAACCGCAGTCCGTCACCTGAAAATCCTTTTACCGTAATCATCTCTTCTGCCCGCTCTTTCGTCCTTGCATACCGGTAAATTCCATATAGACCAAGCGCCAGTATTCCACCGATGCTGAAATAAAAGCTTGTCATGATCATCAGGAAGGTTCCGCCGATCAGCAAACCGGATTTTTTCTGTTCAAAATACCGGTCAATTCCTAAAAATGTCAGACAAAGAAATGGCATATAATTTACAAACATGATCTGATGTGACGACTGATAGATCATAGGCCCTGCGAAAAGGAACATCAGCGCTGTCATCCCGCTTACCGCAGCTGTAAATTCCCGGCTTTTCAGCCACCGGTACAAAATTATAACCGCTGCTGCCAGACAGACAATACTTGCCACCATCATATAATCCGACATCTTCACATTTGGCAGAAGATAACCGATCAGAACGACCGGACTAAACAATCCATAATAAGAAAAATTGTAAATATTCTGACCGCCGCCAATATTTAATGCAAACTCAGGAAAAAACTGCCCTGTACGATAAAACTGCTGCCGGAAATATTCCGGGAACACACTGTGCTGACTGCTCCAGTCCACCTTTGCCCCAAAAATATTTCCTACGCCTGTAGAGTACAGACAGGCGGTAACCGTAAGCAGGACCAGTGCCATTTCCCATAGCAGATCCTTTCTACGCTCTTTCATGCTTCTGCTCCTTATCATCGCTGGAATCCTTTAAAATAAAAATCGGACGTTTCTTCGTCTCAAGATAAGTCTTTGACAGATACTCCCCTACAATTCCGGTACAAAGAAGCTGTACTCCACTGACCATGAAAATAATACAGGCAAGTGACGGCCAGCCAGATACCGGATCTCCCCAGACCAGCGTCCTTACTATGATCACTGCGATCATAATAAAGGAAAGCAGGCAGAACAGTACACCCACTACCGAAGCCAATGAGAGCGGTGCCACTGAAAATCCGGTAATTCCCTCCACAGAATACTTAAACAGCTTCCACATGGACCACTTGGTTTTTCCAGCAGAACGCTCAACATTATCGTACTGCAGCCATTTTGTACGGAATCCAACCCAGCCGAAGATACCCTTTGAAAAACGGTTATACTCGCTCATTTCCAGAACTGCCTGCACCATCTTCCGCTTCATCAGCCGGTAATCTCTCGCTCCATCTACAATCTCTGTCTTTGAAATAGCATTTACAAATTTGTAAAAGCTTTCTGACAGGAAAGAACGGATACGTGGCTCTCCGGTTCTTGTGGCCCTTTTTGTCGCTACATTATCGTATCCATCCTCCTGCAGGATCTCATACATCTCAGGTAATAGCGCCGGTGGATCCTGAAGATCTACATCCATAAGTGCAACATAATCGCCTTCCGATGCTTTCAGTCCTGCATAGATCGCAGCTTCCTTTCCAAAGTTTCTGGAAAATGAAAGATATCTGCATCTGCTGTCCTTTTCATTCAGGTCTTTCATGATACCAAGCGTCGCATCTGATGAACCATCATCTACAAAAATCAGTTCAAATACAACATCCTTCATCTCGTCCATTACACGGCACATTTCTTTATAATAAACAGGCAGTGCTTCCTCTTCGTTATAACATGGTACGACTACCGAAATCTTATCCATATTCTTCACCTCGGGAATAGAGTTTACACTCCCTTTATTAAGTATGCACATTCATTTTCCTTAATATTTCCTGAAAAATTTCTAAACAGAAAATTACATTAAAAAAAAGAATGTGCTCCGGCACTTTCCAGTCCCAGGGCACACCCATTTTCCATACCTTTATTCAACAATTGTATACTGAAGTAATTCATAATGAAGGCGGCTTCCTTCCCGGATCTCTTCCGGAAGAAGTGCTCTTGCTACCATCTTTGCCTCTTCCTCCGGCAGATCGGTCCGCTTCAGCATCGCATAGTCTCCGTCGATTCTCTCTACAATATAATCACAAACCAGCATTTTGTTCCTCCTCTTTTTTCTTCTATCTTAGCTCGCCGTCGCTCTTTTTTCAACTACAAGCTCAGGAGTTACATTCTGATGCCGGTAAATACTCAGCAAAATTCCCATCAATACTGCTGAAACCATCTGACCGCTTCGTCCATATCCGAAGAACAGACACCAGGCTCCCTGACCGAACCCGGATACTCCAATGTTCGCCATCAGTGACAGTAGGAACTGAATTGCCAGAACCATCACACAGCCAAATCCCATCATCATACCAAGCTGGTTCTTCTGCTTCAGCGTGCTTCTTAAAAACCAGCACAACAAACCGGCAATTATTGCAATACAAAGAACCATCACAAGAATTCCACAATACCCCGCAATTCCAAGCATCATATAATCCGCGGAACTGATACGGTCCCCAGTCCAAAAGTCCTCTACTCCGGTGGCGCGTCCAACTGCCATACATTTCGACAGTAGCTCCCGTACTGCCCCAAGCGTTGTTCCTTCCATCATTTCTGACTTATTCACTGTAAACATCGCCAGGATACGGCTTTTCTGATATTCCGCACCAAAGAAAAAAAAATATGCCAGTATGCCAACCGGAACTCCAACAACACTGATACCTATTCCGGTCATCACCTTTGTAACCGCAACCTGATACCATCCCTTTTCCAGTGCAAGCATCAGCATAAAGATACAGGAAAGTCCAACCGTCCCTGCCATCACAAGATCCGGACAGGTGATCAGGATCCCTGCGATAAGCAGCATCCAGACTGTGGCTTTAAGAACAGCACCATATCCTTCTCCCCGGTACTGATACAACACTGCACCATACAATGGAAGAAACAGCCAGCTCATCAGCGAAAGACTTACAATGAAGCCGCCTACTCCAATCCACCTTGTCGCACCATTGACCTGAAGGGCGAAAAAATGTCTCATCAGAACCAGCAATAACAGATACCCACCGGTCAGAAGCCTTGCATGCTTTCCTATCCAGCTGTAATCCATATAGCACACCATGATCATAACCGGAAATGCTATCGCTATTCGGAATATCTGCCGGATCCCTGCAACATATCCATAGTTTTCATTTTGTTGCAAAAAGAATGCCGCAAAAATTCCACTCAGGATTTCCATCAGAGCGATCACCAGAATTGCTTTCCACGGCATCTTCGGTCTGTGGATCTGATCCATCTCCACACCGACTTCAACCGGATCGCCCATCTCACGTACTGCAGATTTTTCTGCCTCCGCCTCTGTCATTCCTTCTTCAAGAAAAGCCTGTTTCTGGTCTTCGATATGATCTTCCACTTCACGTGCGATCACCGGACACATCTTTTTACAGCGGATCTGGCTTGTCAGCAGTTCCAGATAATCACGTCGTTCCAAAGCACACACCTCCGATCACCTGTAAAATAGCTTCTGAATACTCTTTCCATTCTTCTTTTTTTACTTTATACTGCTTTTTTCCTTCTTTTGTAAGCTGGTAATACTTCCTCATCTTGCCTCCGGCTTCCTGCTCATATACGGTAAGCCATCCTTTCTCTTCCATGGAATGCAGAAGCGGATATAAGGTTCCCGCTTTCAGTTCAAATACATTGTTCGACTTTCCTTTCAGAGTGTCGATCATCTCATATCCATACATATCCTTCTCTTCCAACAGACTTAAGATCAAAAGCGTCGTACTCCCTGATATCAGGCTTTTATCAACTGCCATCTCGTTCTCCTTTCTTATATCGGTCATCTATATATTATCTGTTTGTCATTATATATCGGCAATCTATATACGTCAATACTTTCACTGGAATTTATCTCTTCTTCATAAGTTTTTAAGATATTTCAGGATTTCTTTATCCGCCCGTCACATTCTTTCCATAATTTCCCGTTATACTAAATGCATAAAGTTAAGGGACGCCGATAATCCTATACGATATCAGCTCTGTAAGGTTATCAGGATGTCCGCCTAAAAAATCAGGCATACGTCTTTGACTTATACCTTTTATATATATCTTCTCTCTACTCTGCCGATACAGTTTTGTATCGGCTCTTTTTTTATTCTGTAATTCTTTTTCTCCTTTCCTCTTTCCTGAAAAAAATTCTTTTTTAATATAATAGAAATGTCCCCGGTGTATCATGCCTTTTTTATCTGTCAAAATATTTCTGCAAAACCTTCTGATAAATAAAATAAAAATATTTAACTTTTTTCAAAAAAACACTTGCAAAAAGTATAGCCTTATGATATTATAATTTTCGGTCACTGTTGTAACACAGTTCAACAAAATTGATTTTGGCTCCGTGGTCAAGCGGTTAAGACATCGCCCTTTCACGGCGGTAACACGGGTTCGATTCCCGTCGGAGTCACTTGGTTTAAGCCAATTGTATATACACAGCAATATGCCGATGTGGCTCAATTGGCAGAGCAGCTGATTTGTAATCAGCAGGTTATCGGTTCGAGTCCGATCATCGGCTTTTGTCCTTAGTGGGACGCATTTAATTTGGACCTTTAGCTCAGCTGGTTAGAGCAATCGGCTCATAACCGATCGGTCCCGGGTTCGAGTCCCTGAAGGTCCACTTTTTTTAAAATTTCATATGGCCCGATGGCTCAGTTGGTTAGAGCGCCGCCCTGTCACGGCGGAGGTCGTGGGTTCGAGTCCCATTCGGGTCGCTTAACTGATTATTCAGTTTTCGGGATCATAGCTCAGCTGGGAGAGCATCTGCCTTACAAGCAGAGGGTCATAGGTTCGAGCCCTATTGGTCCCATTTTCATTATAATTTCATAATGATATGCCGCAGTGGCGGAACTGGCAGACGCCCGGGACTTAAAATCCCGTGGGTAGTGATACCCGTACCGGTTCGATTCCGGTCTGCGGCATTAAGTAAAAAGTAGGAGAAACGTTGAATTTACAGCGTTTCTCTTATTTTTTTACAACGAAACGGGAGAGCAAAATCCCCCTGCTCTCCCATCTTTCAGCTCATCCATTCTTATTCTTCAACAGCCCATTTCTCAATCTGTTTCATAAATTTCTCATCTTCTGAAATAACTTTTACCGGCTTCTTATAATCAATTGCCATAAGTCCCAGTACAGATTTGCCATCTGCAATCTGGTTATCTACAGTATGTACTCCGATATCCATCGGTGATGAGCATGCCAGATGCATGAAATCTCTCAAGTCATTAGAAGTATTTAACATAATTGATTTAATCATTCCCTTTACCTGCCTTCCTTCATTTCATGCCTAGTATATCATTTTTGGATAAAATATACAATATCTAATATCCTATATATTTTCTGCAAAAACCCTAATTCGCATGATATTTCCACAAAGAAAGTGCTTCGCTCAGCTCTTTTTTCTCCCTTGCCGCACTCTCAAAGTCTTCTCCACTCATAACAATCTCAATTGCCTGGCGCATTGCCTTTGCTCCCGCAGTTGCTCCGCCCGGATGTCCCTGTACTGCACCGCCTGCTGCCAAAACGATATCACATCCGACTTCCCGGATATATTTTTCCACCATTCCTGGATGAACACCTCCGCCGATCGAAGGCATGGATGCTTTCAGATGATAGAACGGCAGTACCAGCTGCTCTATCGTCTGCATATATTTCTGGTAAGATAACGGATAACCGCCATACGGTGTATTGACCATCACAATATCCGCTCCCGCAAGACGCGCCAGTTTTCCAACCGCCAGAGGGGAAGACATTCCATTTAGAGTTCCCTCATATACCATTCCAGAACCTGCTGCATGCCCTAAGATTGGAAGCTTTGTCTTCTCGGCAACCTGCTTCAGCGCACTGTATCCAATGGCAGCAAAATTGATCATAATTCCATCTGCTCCCGCATCCTCAACAGCCTTCACGTTATCCATGATCTCTGCTGTCCCGCTTGTCACATTCACAAAATATTTTACATGATTTCCGCTTTCCTCATAAGCGGCTTTCGCTGCTTTCCTAAATGCTTTTACACGGTCTGCCGGATGACTGTAGGACGGATTTCCCAAAAGCTCATCATCCTTAATAAAATCCACGCCGCCAAGTGCCGTCTGGTAGAATATCTTTGCACCCTCTTCCGGAGTCAGCCCTGTACACGGCTTCACCATATTCAGAAGAAATGGTCTCTCCTTCACTTTGGTATACTCCCGGATTCCATCGATGCCGAACTGTGGACCTGCGAATTTCTTTGTAAATTCTTCCGGGAATTCGATATCAAGAAGCTTTACCTGTGCAGAGGTCGAAGCATCATTTCCAAGCAGGGAAGTGATCAGAAGTGGAAGATCATTCCCGAAATTTACCGCCGGATATGCAATCTGGATAATATACTTTCTCTCATCCTCTTCAATCTGTGTTGCCAGATCCAATGCCGGAATATCGAAAATATTAACAACCTTTCCCATATATTTTTCCCGGATCTCGTCCGTGATCCCCGGAATCGGAATCCAGGTTCCGATCGTCTGCCCAACCGCCAGTGTCGATGCTTTTTTTATCACGTCCACTTCTTTTGGCAGTTTGATATAATAAGATGCAATTACATAATTCTGTCCATGAATATGTTCCGATAATGCATAAAGTACTGAATCCATATTTTTCCCTTTCATTGAAAAAAGTCCAGGTACCGTTTCCGATACCTGGACTTTAATTACAATTGCTATCTGCTTCCTATGCTTCCTCATGAAAATAAGCACTGGAACTATACGGAATATCTTCCGTTCTTTTCTTAAGGTTCTTTCCCAATAAATGATAAATCAATTCACTGTCATGATTCTTCAATGCTTCCAGATAGCTATCATGTTCCGCTATCATATTCCGTCTGGATTCTTCTTTCAGAAGTAATTTCTGACCATAGACCAGTTTAAAAAATGATAAGTTATCCCATAAGGACTCAATCATTGAACACACTCTGTCTAACTGACTCGCTTTGTAAATTGAGAAATGATACAGTCTGTTCTGCTGGTATACCTCGATCGCATCAATTGAATCCTGCGACACGATCCTCTTATATTCTTCTTGAATCTTTTCCAGATTCTGTATCTCTTCTTCTGTGATCTTCTCACATGCATATCTCGCTGCCACCGGTTCCAGAGCAGTTCTAGCAATGTAGATCTGTCTTACATCTTCTTTTGTAAGTGTAATGAGTCTTGTTCCTGCATACGGGATTGACTCCGCAAGCCCTTTCTTCTCCAGATTGCTGAGTGCCTCTCTTATCGGCATTCTGCTGACACCTAGCTGGCTTGCCAATTCTTCTGTGTTCAGCTTATCACCCATGGATAACTTCCCACTCATAATCCATTCCATCAGCTTATCAAGCACCAGATCAGGGAGCTTATTATGTTGCAGTACCTCCCTGTTCAAATCATTCATTGTTATTCGCCTGTCAGATTTCATATAGCTTTCACCTATCGTAATATTTACAAGCCAAGCTTCGAAACGGTTGCCTTTAAAATTGCTATCTGTGCTGTCTCTTCAATCAGTTCTGCTGTATGCTCTGCATTGATAGCATCCTTTCCAACTGCCACTAAGCCATGATCAACGAGTAAAAATCCCGGCACTTCTGGATACTCACTATATATTTCTTCTACTAATGAAAAATACTCTTTTCCAACCATTGCAGCCGGCACATTCAGTGTCGGAATATCTGCGCACATCTTTAATTTGGAATGCCATGTCGTTCTCGGCAAAGCTTTCTCTGTAGATGCCCACGCAATGGAATATGGAGAATGTGTATGCACTACAGCATTCACATTTGGACATATTCTATACAACAAACCATGTAATAAAGCTTCTCTTGTAGGTTTTCCTTTCCCCTCGACCAGATTTCCATCAAAATCTGTGATAACAAACCCTTCCGGTGTGCTGTCAATAAAAGAACTTCCACTTGCTTTTACGATCATTAAATCTTTTCCAGGAACTCTCGCACTTACATTTCCACCGCTTCCAGTCTGTATACCTCTAGTATAAGCTCTTTTGCAGGCAATGACAAGTTCCTCTGATATTTTTCTGACCTGTTCATCCATAAATCCATTCCTCCTCGCATCTACTTATAGCTTACTTCTTCACCAATTATTCCTCTTTCCTTCAGTTCATCGATCATATGATGTGCTGCCTGGATTCCCCACTCTTTTGTATCCAGATTTCCAGGAATCGTTATAATCTCAACATTTGGATTGGTGATATTTTTAATCTTTCTAAAAATAATCTCATCTACTTCAGGGTAATATAATTCTTCACCTTTTCTGGTATTATGCCTCATTCCGTCTGTAGGGATCAGCAATTTTACCGGATAATCAATTTTATTTACACGGTCCACAAATCTCTGTGTTGTAATCTCAGCTTCATCTGGAAGGAGCTTAATATGTGCAGTATTTGCATTATGCATCATATAGACTCTCTCATCCATGCGTTCCGGAAATTCACCAACACAAAAGTCGATAAAGTCAAGTCCCCCAACACTGATAACCAGCGGAACCTTCTTCTGTACACCTTTTACCAGGCGGTACTTTGCATCTTCCCCATAGGAGAATCCACCTTTGAAATATTCCTGTGTAATCTCATGTGTTGTAAGATCCAGAATCCCATTGATCAGACCATCCTCTGCCATCTTCTCCATAATCGCTCCGCCAACTCCTGTAGTATGGAAACCAATCGCCTCGATTCCAAGACGCTCCAACTCGTCAACTGCTGCACAAGCCCCCACATTTGTAATGCCCATCAAGGTAACACCTACCACGATTTTCTTACCTTTTTCCAGTGGTTTCCCGGCATTTTTCACCATACCTACACAGGCCGCACACGCATTTGCAATAATCTGACGGGTCACAAGATTCAGCCCGGTAAAATCACAGATTGATGGGATTGTAACAATATCCTTATCTGCTACGATACTCTCAAAAGTTTTTCTTCCGGATGCAACGGTTGTCGCCATAACCTTCGGAACGCCAATCGGAAGTCTTTGCATCGCTGCCGTTGCCATGACGGTATTCTGGAGTCCGCCTGCAGAAACGATTCCATCAATCTTTCTCTCCTGATAGATTTTTTCCACATATCCGGCTACTGCCTCTGTCATAAAACTAATCTTTTCGCCCTTTGACTTTGGCTCCATATCCTGCCATGATACACCAGCCGACTCAGCTACTTCTTCTCTTGAAATGTCGTATCCCTTTGACGGATCTGGCCCTGTTGCCACATCAATAACAAGTGCTTTTACACCTTGCGCTTCAATCAGTTCACGCATATAACAGATTTCTCTGTATTTGGTATCACAGCTCCCTATGATTGCAATTGTCTTCATTTTGTTTCTCCTTTATGAAAGAATCTGGCAAATACAGATATTGTGAAGATTATCAAATAACCTTCACAATATCGGATCTACTCACTAGCTGAAGCTAAAATATTTTTTCTCTGCTCCTGTAGCAGCTTTTTTAGCATCTTTATCAATAATTGCTTTTCTGTATTCTTCATATACAAAGTCAGTATCCTTTGCACCGATTACCGGAAGTTTATTGTCATGTGAGCTTTCATATTTTTCAACTGCTGCTGATAAGATTGTATCATGAGCAAGCAGAAGATGTTTGTGCGGATCTACACCTGCTTCTTTACATCTTCGAATGGTATCACGGATTGTCTGCCATGCAGCTACGATATCTACATAACGTCCCGGAGGACAGATGTCATAATGCAGTTCATCCTGCATTTCCTGTGGTGCATCTACGTTACCCATTACGAATACCGAATCACCAACACAGAAGTATGGTCCGTCTTCTGTTTCAACAACGATTGTCATATGTCCTGGGCAATGTCCAAAGGATTCATATACACTTACGCCTGGAACAATTTCAACTTCACCTTTTACTGTTTCAAATCTTTCCTTTACACCTTCCTGATCGTAAGGAGCAATGAATTCATCTCCACATGTTACATCACCATCTTTTGCAATAATCGGACGGCAGTATGATTTGTAGTGAAGCGGAATCGGATTGTGTGCATAGTTCCATTCAGCTTCGTTGCAGATGAAACGTGCTTTTGTAAATTTTTCAAGATAAAATACATGATCCCAATGTAAATGTGTAAATAATACAATATCTACATCAGATGGTTTGTATCCAACCTGTGCAAGTCTTGATTCGATGTCGTCGATTCCCTGTCTCTGAAGAGATGGTCCATGATGATATTTGTCTGCATGCTCTGTCCATGACATTCCTGTATCTACAAGGATTAACTGATCGCCGCCTTCAATCAGAAATGTAAAATCCGGAAGCTGATCTAACTCATTAGAAATACCAAGTTTCTCTACATATTTTTTACATGAAAAATGATACCAGTACTCCAGTGGTTTTGTCGGAATATATCCGGAATTAAGTGGTCTGATTGTTAATGCCATAATTAAAATCCTCTCTTTCTCTTAGTTAAGCCTTTTAGTTCGTTATCTTAAAATTGCCACCAATTTTAATTCATAAATACGTGTTAAGCTGCATTTCTTTCCTGTCTTCTCTTTGTATAAGTATCGAATAATACCATTGCGATGATTACGATACCTACTACAAGTCCCTGTGCGAAAGATGAAATTCCTTTCAGGTTCATTACGTTTACAATGATTGTCAAGATCAGAGATCCAATCACTGTTCCAAGAACACCACCTTCGCCTCCCAACATAGATGTTCCACCGATTACAACCGCAGCTACTGTTTGTAATCCATAACTGTCACCCATTGCAGCATCTGCCGCATTCAGTCTTGCTGTGATCAACATTCCTGCAACACCTGCACACATACTGCACATCATAAATGCGGATATCATAATCTTCTTAACCGGAATCGCTGCATATTTTGCAGCTACCGGGTTAGATCCATAAGAATATACCTGTCTTCCATATGTAGTCCTTTGAAGAAGTACATATATTATAATGACGACGATCGTTGCTATAATAATCAGATTCGGGATCGGTCCCGTGTATCCAACACTAATCTGTGTAAATCCTTTTGGCAGGTCATAAATAACTGCTCCCTGCATTACAATTACTGCAAGACCGCTCATAACCCAGTTGGTTCCGTATGTAGCAATGAAACTCGGTAAGATTCCTGCAAGTAATCCGTTGATACATCCAACTACCATTCCGATTAGAATACCGATCAGAAATGCCACCGGAATAGAAACACCTGCTTTCAGAAGTCTTGCACAGATACATCCAATAAATCCTGCTGTCGCACCTACCGAAAGATCCATTCCTCCGGTAAGAAGTACTGCTGTAAGTCCTGCACTTAATACCAGAAGTACACTTGCCTGTCTGAAAATAGTGATCAGATTATCTATTGTTCTGAAGTTCGGTGCTATAATTGCCGACAGAATAATCAACACGATCAAACCAACCAGACTATAAAAAACTTTTGAACTTTTAATCTCTTCAAATATTTTCTTTGCCTTCATGCCATGTCCTCCTATTCTTTTGCGCGAATACGGACAACCGCATCGATAATAATTGCTGCCAGGACAATTGAACCGATAATTGCATTCTGCATAATTGACTGAACGCCGATTACGTTAAGTCCGTTCTTGATAATCTGAATCAGCAGTACACCAAAGATTGTACCTGTGACACCGCCTTTTCCTTCTCTTAATGAACTTCCACCTAACAGAGTTGCTGCTACTGCCTGGAATTCCCATCCGGTAGCTACGATCGGCTGACCGGATTCAACTCGGCAGAGAGTGATGATTCCGGCAATTCCTGCGATAAACCCTGCAAATGCATAAGTCTTGATCAGGTATTTTACCGGGCTGATACCTGCGAGTACCAGTGCTTCTTTGTTTCCACCAAGTCCATGGATATTGGTACCGAATTTAGTCTTTTTCAGTACAATCCATACGATGATGAATACAACAACTGCCACCCATACCATAAGTGGAATCATCAAAATTGTTGTCTCTGTTACAATTCGATAAGTAAAGCTTGAAAAGTAAATAGAAGATCCTGCTGTAAGCAGTAAGGAAATACTATTTACAATGTTCTGCATACCGTAAGTTGCGATAAACGGAGGAATATTTCCTTTCGCAACAATCGTTCCGTTGATCACACCGATCAGAACCGTACATAACACCGCAATGATCATTGCAACTTCAAGGATGATTCCTCTCTGTGCCAGAAATACTGTAAATACTGTTACAAAACTGACTTGTGCTCCAAGTGAAAGATCAGTTCCCTGTGTCAGTACGATACAGGTCTGTCCAAATGCCAGAATCATAAGCGGTGTAGACTGGATCAACACATTTCGGAAGTTTGAAAACGAAAAATAATGTGGATCCATGAAGCTGAATACTGTGATAATAACAATCAGCATATACGCGACTGGCGGGATATTTTTTAATCTCTGCTTTACACTAGCTTTCTCCATCATCCGCACCTCCTGCTCCAAGCATCATTCTTGCACCGATTGCTTCGGAATTGAACTCTTCTGTTCCGCGTTTTACTTCGTCAACGATCTTACCTTCATGCATGATATAGATACGATCACTCATACCGATAACTTCAGGAAGTTCCGATGAAATCATGATAATTGCTTTTCCCTGTACTGCAAGCTTATCCATAAGTCCATAAATTTCCATCTTTGCTGCAACATCAATACCACGGGTTGGTTCATCAAAAATGAGAATGTCCGGGTCAAAACTCAGCCATTTTGCAAGAACTACTTTCTGCTGGTTACCACCGGAAAGATATTTACAGGCTTTGTTTACGCTGGTTGTTGCAATTCTCAACTGTTTCTTATAATCAAGAGCAATTTCTTTGATTTTTTTATTTGAAATAAAAAATCTTGGGAAAATTTTCTTCAAACTTACAGCTACCGTATTAAGGGCAATTGATTCATCTAGGGCAAGTCCCTGTTTCTTTCGGTCTTCGCTTACCAGACCGATGCCAAGCTTCGTTGCCTGGATTGGCGATTTCGGATGTACCTCATCCCCTTTGATGTAAACCTTTCCTGATTTGATTGGCTGGATTCCATAAAGCAGTTCTGCTGTCTCGGTACGTCCTGCACCAACCAGACCTGCGATGCCAACGATTTCTCCTCGTCTTACTTCCAGGTTTACATTCTTTACCTTGTCGCGGTAATCGCAAAGATTTTCTGTACGAAGTGCGATTCCTGTATGTTTGTTTTCTGATCGTACATATACCTGAGATACGTCACGACCAACCATCATATTTACCAGTTCTTCATTTGTACAGTCATTGATTCCTACGGTGCTGATCTTTACTCCGTCACGGAGAATTGTAATTCTGTCACCGATCAGCGGGAATTCCTGCATTCTGTGGGAAACATAAATAATTCCAATTCCCTCAGCCTTCAGTCTGTGGATCTGTGCAAACAAAGAATCTACTTCTCGTTCTGAAAGTGTTGCTGTCGGCTCATCAAAAACCATGATCCTTGGTTTAAACGAAAGAGCTTTGGCAATTTCTACCATCTGCTGTTCTGCTACGCTTAAATTCTTTACATAACTTTTTACGTTGATATACTCACAATTTAAGGATTTCAGCAATTCTGCTGCTTCCTTTTCCATTCTTTTATGGTCGATCAGACCAAATTTGTTCTTATATTCTCTGTTCAGGAAAATATTCTGTGCTACAGTAATATACGGAACCAATGTAAATTCCTGGTATACCGCAACGATTCCTTTTGCCAGTGCATCCTTTGTTCCATTAAATTTTACAACTTCATTGTCAAAAGTAATTTCTCCTTCTTCTGCCTTATATGCCCCCAAAATTACTTTTGCAAGTGTACTTTTTCCTGCACCATTTTCACCTACGAGAATATGAACTTCACCTTCTCGAAGATCAAAATCGACATTATCCAGTGCTTTCATTCCCGGAAAAAGCTTTGTAATATGCTTTGCTGTTAATATTGTCTTTCCCATTTTTTCACCTCATCGTTTTTTCCGAACCTTTTATCATATTCTCCCCTGACATAATTGCCAGGGGAGAATGGGTGAAATACTTTTAATCTGCTATTTACTGAATAACCTTCCACCAAGCAATGTTTTCTTTGTAATTAGCTACTGATTCACTTGTAATCAGCGGATCGTTTGCTGCTGTCGGGAATGGGATGAATTTGCCTTCCGGCTCTGTTCCATCATTCAGATATTTTACTGCATATGCACATGCGATATATCCAGATCCGTAAGGGTCTGTATTATATGTAGCAAACATTTCTCCTGATTCTACTGCATTTGTAGCATCAACACTTCCATCAAATCCAGCCACAAGAACATCATTCATACCAGCTGCTTTTAATGCCTGAACTGCACCTAATGCACTTTCATCATTACATCCGATAACACCCTGTACATCTGTGTATTTCTGGATCAGGTTTTCTGTTACTGACATACCTTCTGTTCTCTTGAAGTTTGCTGTCTGAGAAGCTACAATCTTGATATCCGGATATTCTGCAAATGCTTCTTTAATACCTTCCAGTCTTTCGATTGCATTTGCTGCCCCCGGAGGACCCTCAAGAATAATCACATTTCCTTTTCCATCAAGAGTTTCTGCCATCTCAGTTGCGATTGTCTTACCTGTTTCTTTGTAATCAACACCTGTTCTGAGGAATGTGTCTTCTGATGCAGGAGTTCCGATTGTGATAACGCTGATACCGGCTTCTTCTGCTTTTCTTACACCTGGCATAATTCCATTTGAATCGGCACAGTGAACGATGATAACATCCATATCCTGCTGGATCATATCTTCCATAATCTTAACCTGCTCTTCTACACTGTCCGCAGTAGACGGTGCCTGTGTTACAGCTTTGAATCCCATATCTTCACCGGCTTTTTTAACGCCTTCAGCCTGTGCTATCATATAAGGATTGGTTGTGTTCTTGGCAATGTATCCGATCTTGTATTCCTTGTCCGCCTTTACATCAGTTGAAACCTCTGCTCCAATTCCCTTAATTGGAAGCTTGTCTGCATCCACTACAGTTGCACTTGCACGTTCAGACGAGGATGATGACTTAGAATCACTCGATTCAGTCTTGGATCCACTGTCTGACGGTGTTTCTTTTGTAGGAGTACTACATCCTACAAACAGTGTACATGCCATTGCTGCCGACACTAACATTGCTACTAATGTTCTCTTCTTCATTTTCTTCCTCCTTTGTTTTCTCCGATTGGATATCGGATATTGGATACAATCTTGTTGTATTTAATATAGCACCGCAACACTACTATGTCAATATCGAATAGTATTTTTATTTTCTTTTCTATATTTTTGTGTATTATACACAATTTTCATTTTTTATTCCTGTGGATTATCACAACTGCTAATTTTTTATCAATAAGAAATGCTACTCTTTTTTTAGTACCAACGAAATTATCCTCTGAAATACAAAAAGGATGTGCCTGGGCACATCCTTAGATAACTTATTCTATATTCTGCTTACCGAATCAGCTGTTCCAGCTCACTCTTTTCCTGAACTCCTAAAGTTCTCTCTGCGACCTTTCCATCTTTGAATACAAGAAATGCCGGAATTGACATTACCTTATATTCTCTGGCAAGCGCCATCTGCTCATCCACATTCACCTTACCTACCTTTACATCTGTAAGCTCCTGTGCGAGCTCGTCAACGACCGGTCCCATTGTCTGGCATGGTCCACACCATGTTGCCCAGAAATCTACCAGTACTGGTTCTTTTGCATTTAATACTTCTTCTTCAAAATTCTCTGTTGTTAAATTGATTACTGACATGATAGACATCCTCCTGTTTCATTATCTTTTTCTTCTTTAAGGGCAGTAAGCCGTTCCTCTACTTTCTGGATCGTGATTCTTTCCAGATAATCATTGCAGCTCCTGTTCATCCCTGTTACAAGTTCATCCATAACTGCAGACATCCCACTTGCAACCAAACACTTTTTATCCGGGTTTCCTGAACGCCAGGATGCTTTTACAAGCGTATTCTCCAATGCGTCACTGATCTGCCTCAGCGTAATCTCCGAATTTGCTTTTGCGATCCGGTAACCGCCTCCCATGCCTTCTCTTGTCTCGATCAGACCGGCTTTTTTTAGTTTTCCCATCACTCTGCGTATGCATACAGGATTTGTACATACATTATCTGCGAGTTCTTCACTTGCAATAGTAGCATTGTTGCGATCCAGAAATACAAGTGCATGAACTGCTATTGCAAATTCGCTTGTCACGCTTCTCCCCTCATTTCTTATATGTTAAACTGTAATTTTTTAATTACATTTTATACTGTAACAATATCATATACAGTTTTTCATGTCAACCTCTTTGCCTGGATTTTGTTATGATTTTTTATCCATGTTGACATTTGCGAGGAAATATGATAGTTTTTTTGTGAAAATTTTGTTTATTTATGAGGATTATCTGCTATGAATAAATTATTACATAACAATACACTTTTCACACTCACACTACTTGGCATCGCGACCGCACTTGCCTTTCTTTTTTTCTCATTCGTTTCTGAAAATACTGCAAACATCGCATTACTTTATATTATTGCCCAGATCTTGATTGCACGATATACGAACGGATACCTGTACGGCCTCTTTTCTTCTGTTTTCTCCGTAATCTGTATCAATTTCTTCTTTACCTATCCGTTTTTCCGACTGAATTTCACATTGAGCGGCTATCCGGTCACATTTATCGGAATGTTGATCATTACACTGCTCACCACAGCAACCACCTCCCGTCTGAAGAAACAGACAGAAATTCTTGCAAAGCAGGAAAAACAAGTACAGATCGCACGTCAGGAAGCCCTTCGTGCCAACCTGCTCCGTGCAGTTTCCCATGATCTGCGTACACCACTGACCAGCATTATTGGAACCACTTCCTCTCTTCTTTCTGATGGTTCCATCTTATCAGATGCAGAAAAAAAAGAGCTTCTTGAAAATATTGAAAATGACTCCAGCTGGCTCCTCAATATGGTTGAAAATCTTCTCAGTGTAACAAGAATCAATGATACCGTTACACACCAGGTCAATAAAACACCGGAAATCGTAGAAGAAGTCGTCTCAGAAGCGGTACAGCGTCTGAAAAAAAGATTTCCTTCAGCAAGCATTGTCGTCCATGTTCCGGATGATTTTCTGATGATTCCAATGGACGCAATTCTGATCGAACAAGTGCTGATCAACCTTCTTGAAAATGCATTGATCCATTCAGGAAGCAGCCATGCTCCGGAGCTTACCGTCACAGATCATCCGGACCACGTAGCCTTCTGCGTCAAAGATTTCGGACACGGTCTGAACCCGGACGATATTCCGGATATTTTCAGTGGCATCTGCCACAATACCGGTTCTGTCGACTCCCACAAGGGTATGGGGATCGGCTTATCAATCTGCAAGACGATCATTGACGCACACAGTGGTTATATCGAAGCCAAAAATCACACCAATGGTGCTTTATTTCTGTTTACATTACCAAAAGATGAGGAGGAAAACATTCCATGCAGCCAAAAGTAAACATTCTTTTTATCGAAGATGAACGAAATATCCTTGCATTTGTAACAAAGCTTTTGTACGGACACAATTATAAAGTAACAACTGCCGCAACCGGTACCGAGGGACTTCAGCTGATAAATTCCCTCTGTCCTGATCTCATTCTTCTTGATCTCGGGCTCCCGGATATGGATGGGCAGACGATCATCCGGCAGGTTCGTGAGTGGTCTGACTGCCCGATCATCGTCATCTCCGCCCGCACAAATGAGCGTGAAAAGGTAAAAGCACTTGATCTCGGAGCTGATGACTATATCACAAAACCATTCGGCTCCGCAGAACTCCTTGCCCGTATCCGTACCTCACTCAGACACAGCAACCGGATGAATACTTCATCCGATCAGCTCTTCCGCCCTTACAAATGCGGCGACCTGGTACTCGATTTTGAAAAACGTACTCTTACCGTTTGTGGAGAAATTGTTCACCTCACTCCTATCGAGTATAAGATCCTGGTATTTCTTGCACAAAACTGCGGAAAAGTTATGACCTACTCTTCGATTATCAATAATGTATGGGGACCTTATGCCGACGATAATAACCGGATTCTCCGCGTAAATATGACAAACATACGCCGTAAAATAGAAACAAATCCGGCAGATCCTAAATATATTTTTACTGAAGTTGGTGTCGGATACCGTATGAGTGAAGAGCATTAGTCCGGTTCCGCATGGCATAAGCACGAGAGATTATATTGCACTCTCATGATCAGAGTATGTCGTTAAAGTTCTGCTAAGAAAGCTTTCAATCTCTTTTCAAACCATAAATTTTTTCATAAAATATCTTTGTCAAAAGAAATACAAAGAACTGGAGTGAGAGAGACATGAATATTGGAATGTTACTTTTGGTTATAATTGGAGGCTTTGCAGGTCTTTTTTCTACACTTTATATTTGTATCAGTCTTCCATTCACAATTGTATGGAAGATCTATCGCCGGGTTGCCAAAGGTATCCCGATCATGAAGTAGCTGTTTCGTTTAACATCCTAATTCCAAATAAGAATGCCGGAGCAATTCGTGTTCCGGCATTCGTCATCTTTGTTCTATTATTTTTTTTCTTTATTTGTAAGATTACACATTACAATTGCTACCATCACAAGAACAACCCCGAATATTTCTCCTGCTGATAAAGTTTCTTTATATAATATTACACCAATCAGGGTAGCTGCAACCGGCTCAACTGATGCCAAAATAGAAGCTTTTCCATTATCCATATTTTTAAGGCCGGCAGTATACAGGCAAAATGCAAGCACTGTACTTAAGAAACCAAATAATAATGACCATCCCATCATTTTTATGCTTGCGCAGCTTACTTTGAGTACTTTTTCAAAATTGCATAAAGGAATCACACCGATTGCCGCAACAAAAAAGGTATAGAACGAAATTGTAAAACTATCATATCCTTTTTCTAATGCAAAGCGACCAAAAATTGAATATAATGCATATCCAAATCCAGCACCAATACCTATTAAAATTCCTTTTCCACTAAGTGCCTGTGAACTTCCAATAATTCCAGTAACAAACACACAACCGACAAAAGTAAGTACCAATGCAATTGATTTTCTTCCTGTAAATTTTTCGTGAAATAAAAAATATGAAAGAACCATAACAAAAGCCGGTGCCGTATAAAGAAGTACCGCTGCAACAGATAGTGAAGTCATCGTAATCGCTCTGAAATAACAATAATTAAAAAATACAATACTTAATAATCCAGTTCCCAGAAAACACCACAAATCTTTGAACTTTATCTTTAATAAGCTTCTGTTATAAAATAGCAAAAAGAAAAACAATATACATGTCGTGGCAATTGCCCTTACAGCAACAATATCCAGGGATTCTAATCCACATTTTTCAAACTTGCGTACAAAAATCCCCATGCTTCCCCAAAGTATCCCTGCCAGAATTACCATTCCTGATGCAAGTTTTTTCATTATCCTGCCTCCTTATATCCAAAAAGGATGATAACGCAACAAGCATTGTTGCGCAATCACCCTCGAAATACTGTTTTTACTATAATACAAATATGCAGGACTGTCCAGTCTAAATCAGACTGAATCTTTTACTATATCTAAAAATTTTTGATGGATTCTGATATCTTCATCCAGTTCCGGATGAAACGCAAATGCAAGCTGATTGCCATATCTTACACCAACCGTTTTTCCTTCAACAACCGCAAGAACTTCCACATTCTTTTCAGCAGACTCTACATACGGTGCCCGGATAAATGTCATTGGTACAATTCCAATTCCTTTTACCTCAGCTTCCGTATGAAAACTTCCAAGCTGCCTTCCATATGCGTTTCTCTTTACGCAAACCGGTAAAGTTCCAAAATGCTTTAGTTCATCATTTTCCAGGTTTTCAGCCAGAAGAATCATTCCCGCACAGGTTGCCAGTACCGGCATCCCATTTTCAATTTTTTCTTTCAGAATCTCATACATTCCAAGTTCTCTTAAAAGTTTTCCCTGAACCGTACTTTCTCCTCCTGGAAGAACCAGTCCGTCAAAATCCTGTTCCAGATTTTCTGCCTTTCTAAGCTCTACACAGTCAGCTCCCAGTTTTTCAAGCATTTTTTCATGCTCAATAAAAGCTCCCTGCAATGCCAATACGCCTATTTTCATTATTTTCCTCTTTCTGCCATCAAAAGTTCAATTTCCTGCTCGTTAATTCCTACCATGGCTTCTCCGAGGTCTTTTGAAAGCTCTGCGATCAGTTTTGCATCTGTATAATTTGTCACCGCCTGTACAATTGCAGATGCTCTTTTTTCCGGATTTCCAGACTTGAAAATACCAGATCCAACAAATACACCTTCTGCTCCAAGCTGCATCATAAGTGCTGCATCTGCCGGTGTAGCTACACCTCCTGCCGCAAAATTTACCACCGGAAGTTTTCCCTTTTCATGTACATATGCTACCAGTTCATATGGAACCTGAAGCTGTTTGGCCGCCTCAAAAAGTTCATCTTCCCTCATACTTGTAATCTTTGCAATCTCGCTGTTCATCATTAAACGGCGAAAATCTATGAAAGCTTTCATGTTCCATACCACTATATTGATATTGATAAAGAAGGCATTTCTGTATCTTCACTGGAAAATCAGAATATCTCTGTCATTCATATCTCACCGTCCCATCACTTTCCCACCGGAATTGTAATGCCGATCAGCAGACGATATGAACTACTCGGATGGGCTGCCCGGAAACCAGACCGGTATATTATAGAAGACGATTATGACAGTGAACTTCGTTTATCTGGAAAACCTGTTCCTACGCTGCAAAGTATTGATGTTTCCGGCCACATTATTTATATCAATACCTTTACAAAAACACTGTCTTCGACTGTCCGAATCAGTTATATGATCCTTCCTGAGACACTTGCAGAAAAATATTATGAAACTCTTTCCTTTTATTCCTGCACGGTTTCAAATTTTGAACAATATGCTCTGGCTAAATTCATGGCGAATGGAAGTTTTGAAAAACACATAAACCGTCTCCGAAACTACTATCAGACAAAACGGGATTCTATTTTATCTACTTTTAAAAACAGTCCTCTGGACAAATATATTACAATCACAGAAGAGGAGTCCGGTGTCCATTTTCTAATGCATATCAATACACCTAAGACCGAAGAACAGCTTCTGCTGGCAGCGCGCTCCAAAGGAATTAAACTTGCACCTCTATCCGCCTACTATAATGGTTTTACTGACTCTTCTGTTCTAAATACTTATGTAATGAATTACTCTTCTATCAACCTGAATAATCTTGATCAGATTGCTGAATCTCTATATCAGATTGTTAAATAATGAAATCAAAATCCCTCTGTAGAACGTTAAGTTTACAGAGGGATTGAATTCATGAGATTACTTATTTTTCGCAAATAAAAAACTGTAAGCACTTGCTTACAGTTTTTAACTCCCCGAGTTGGGTTCGAACCAACGACCCTTCGGTTAACAGCCGAATGCTCTACCGCTGAGCTATCGAGGAATATTAAAGATACTTTCATGTACCTTCAAAACCACATACAAACTTAAATCTTTACTCCATCCATTTTCTCTTACCCTGTCCTACCTTCTTGGTTATGCCCTCGACCGATTAGTAACAGTCAGCTCCATGCATTACTGCACTTCCACCTCTGCCCTATCTACCTTGTCGTCTTCAAGGGGTCTTACAACTTAC
>NZ_BAAHSG010000020.1:0-42647 GCF_054660775.1 Allocoprococcus similis | reverse complement strand
ATTGACTTCACGTGTATCTTCTGCTTTTTTGATCTTAATATCGGAAGTTTTTTTCGCAATTGCTTTTACCAGAATTCCTGCCGGTCTTGCGTGGATTCCCTGTGCATCTGTTACTACATACTTAAATTCTTTCATGATAAATTCTCCTCTTCTTTTTTCATTTTAGTTTATCTTTTGACAGCGCTTTGCTTTTCAAAGCGCCGCCATTATTAAAACAGCTTTTGCTGTTCTATTCTACTGTATCTACGGCAAATAATGGATCACCGGCTTTAACTTCTCCCGTCGCAAGGAGACGTACTCTCTGATTCTCTTCCAGTTCTGTACAAAGTACCGGCGAACAAAGAGACGGTGCATGTGAAGCCAGGAATGGAATATCGATCTTCATAAGCGGATCGCCTTTTTTCACTTTCTGACCATTTTCTACAAATACTTCAAATCCTTCACCGTTCAGAGATACGGTATCAATACCGATGTGAAGCAGCATACCAAGTCCGCTTTCTGTCTGGAACCCAAGTGCATGCTTTGTTTCAAATACAAAAAGCACTTCTCCATCTTCCGGTGCGCATATCACAGCATCTTCCGGTATAACAACGGCTCCGTCACCCATCATTTTTCCTGCAAATCCTTCGTCCGGACAGGTTGTAATATCGCCCGCCATACCGGTGATCGGGCTGGATACAACAATTGTATTTACCACTTTTTCCTGTGTTTCATTATTTACATTTACAGTATCTGTATTTTCTTCGGCTGAATTCTCTTCTGACACGGCAGCGCTCTCATAATATTCATCCGGAGCTGTTTCCAGATAATCTTCCAGTTTAGACTTAATCACAGTTACCTGAGGACCATAAATGATCTGGACACCCTGTCCCTTTTTCACAATTCCTCTGGAACCTGTTGTCTTGATGATCTCATCATTTACGCGGGCTGCGTCATGGACTGTGATACGAAGTCTCGTTGCACAGCAATCCACATCACTGATATTTTTCTTTCCGCCAAGTCCCTGTGTGATTGCCTCACTTACCGGATCTGCGGCCCCTGTATTTCCTGCTTTTTCTTTTCCTGCTTCTTTTCTGGCATTTACATCTGCCTTTGTATATAATTTTGTCTCTGTATCATCATCTTCACGTCCCGGTGTCTTGAAGTCAAACTTCTTGATCAGGAAGCTGAAAATAAAGTAATACAGGAAGAAATAAATAATTCCGACCGGAATGATCCGAAGCCAGCTTGTCTTTGCATTTCCCTGCAGGATACCGAAGAGAAACAGATCCAGAAAACCACCGGAGAAGGTAAGCCCTACTGCTATATTCAGGATATGTGCGATCATGTAAGCAGAACCTGCAAGTACTACCTGTACAGCAAAAAGTGCCGGTGCAACAAAAAGGAATGAGAATTCCAGTGGTTCTGTAATACCTGTCATCATGCAGGCAAGTGTTGCTGAAAGAAGAAGTCCTCCTGCCTGTTTTTTCTTTTCCGGTTTTGCACAGCGGTACATTGCAAGTGCCGCTCCCGGAAGTCCGAAGATCATAAAGATAAATTCACCGGAGAAATATCTGGTTGCATCTGCGCTGAAATGTGCAATATTTGCAGAATCAGCAAGCTGTGCAAAGAAGATGTTCTGTCCTCCCTGTACCATCTGTCCCGCAACTTCCATTGTTCCACCGACTGCTGTCTGCCAGAATGGCATATAAAATACATGGTGAAGTCCGAACGGAATCAAAGCTCTCTTAATAATACCAAAAATCAGGGTTCCCAGATATCCGCTTCCGGTTACCAGTCCGCCAAGTGCATAAATTCCATTCTGTACAACCGGCCAGGCAAAATACATTCCAATTCCAACGAACATGTACACCAGTGTAGAAATGATTGGAACAAATCTGGATCCTCCGAAGAACGATAACGCATTTGGAAGAACGATTTTGTGAAAACGGTTATGCAGAGCAGCAACACCAAGTCCTACAATAATACCACCAAACACACCCATCTGTAAGGACTGGATTCCGCAAACAGAAGTGATGGTTCCTTCCAGTACATTCGATGCGATCGTTCCATCTGCGGTAATCTCGCCTGTGATCACAAGCATCGCATTGATCGCAACATTCATAACAAAGAATGCAATCAATGCAGAAAGTGCCGCTACTTCTTTTTCTTTCTTTGCCATACCGATCGCAACCCCAACCGCGAAAATCAGTGGCAGGTTGTCAAATACAGCACTTCCTACTTTGTTCATGATAATGAGTAACGAATTCAGGATGGTTCCGTCTCCTAAAATTTTCTCCAGACCATAAGTCTGGATTGTGGTAGCATTGGTAAACGAGCTACCGAATCCCAGCAGCAGACCCGCTACCGGAAGAATTGCGATTGGAAGCATGAAGGATCTTCCAACTCGCTGCAATACACCAAAAATTTTGTCTTTCATTGCATGTACTCCTTTTCCTCAAGAAATTTTAATTACCTGGCTTATGCCAATGATATTATTTTCTTTCGTGGAAGCCTTTTGTCCGAATTTTTGACACAAAAAAAGGCACTAACCCCACACAAATATCAAAATAATATCTATGTATGGTTAATGCCTGCCGTACAGTTACACACCAAAATCTATAATTTACAATAATTTATTTTTCACTAAATGTCAAGCCTTTTCTAAAATTTTCTTTTTATAATCCTACGGACTGGGCTAAAAGAACCAGAAGCATCAATGGCGCAATTACCTTGATCATTGCAATATAAAGTTTTTCTCTTCCAAACCTGTAACCGCCAAGTGTCACTTCATCGATGATCGCTTTGGGTTTTACAACCCATCCGATCAGAATACAGGTAAGCAATGCCACCATCGGCATCAGGCAGTTATTGCTGATATAATCCATCACGTCCAGAATCTGCGCTACCGTACCGTTCGGAAGTTTAAATTCGAAATAAAGCTTGTTGTATCCAAGACATACGATCACACCAACGATCATTCCATACAAAGTAGTCAGGATCGTTCCTTTTTTTCTGGATACATGGAATTTATCCATCATGCTTGATACGATTGCCTCCATAACAGATACAGAAGAAGTAACTGCCGCAAAAGATACCATCAGAAAGAATACAGTTCCTACCAACACTCCTGCTGACCCCATTGCTTTAAATACTTTTGGCAGAGATACAAACATCAGTCCAGGTCCTGCAGACATTCCTTCAGTTCCCATAAAAGTATAAACAGCCGGAATGATCATAAGTCCTGCCAGAAGCGCTACAAGCGTATCAAAAAACTCAATCTGGTTGATCGACTTCATCAGATTGGTCTCTTTCTTCGCATAGGATCCGTAAGTAACCATAATTCCCATCGCCACACTGATTGAAAAGAAAAGCTGTCCCATTGCATCCATCACAACCGAAAGGAAACTTTTAATCGTCATCCCTGTAAAATCCGGGATCAGGTAAATCGCCAGTCCCTGCATACCGGTTCTCGTCACTCCATCTGCGTTTGTATGTTTCAGGGTAAGGGAAAATACAGAAATCCCGGCGATCAGTACAAACAGGATCGGCATCAGAATCTTACTGTATTTTTCAATTCCTTTATTTACTCCTTTATAGACAACCGTTGCCGTAATAAGCACATAGATCAGCATCCATATGATCGGCTGTCCGACCTGTGTAATATAACCTGTAAAATATCCGTCTTCTGCAGCCTGCGCCCCATGACCTGTAAGAAATACCGACAAATATTTGAGTACCCATCCACCAATCGAGCAATAATACGGAAGAATGATAACCGGTACTGCACATGCAAGCACACCGATTCCTCCCCATCCTTTATGCATCTGCTCATATGCAGTAAGCGGACTCTGTCCTGTCTTACGTCCGATCGCGATCTCTGTTGTCAGCAGCGTAAACCCAAAGGTAAGTGCCAGTACCACATAGCACAGGATAAACACTCCTCCTCCACCTTTTGCTGCCAGATACGGGAATCTCCAGATGTTCCCCAGTCCGACTGCACTTCCTGCAGCCGCCAGCACGAATCCGATCGAACCGGTAAAATTACTTCTCTTCTTTTCCATCTCTTCTACTCTCCTTTTGCGGTGGTACCTCCGTACACACCGTTCCCAGCTTTTTAATAATATAGATCCTATAAGCCAAAAACACCTCCGCCGTGTGGCGAAGGTTCCTTCTTTAGCTTTCTTCTCATTTTAACAATCGGATATAGGAAAGTCAATGGAAGTATTTTACTCATTTTCTTGATCTTTTTTACACCGGGGCAGGCTCTCACCTGCCCCTTTATGAGTAGTATATCAATAATTTTTACAAAACGTCTTATTTTATGCAGTTGCCGGAAGAACACGGGATAAGAATGTCTGTGTTCTTCTCTCTCTTGGTGCTGTAAAAATTGCATCCGGTCTGCCTTCTTCAACAACATATCCGTCTGCCATAAAGATGACCCTGTCTGCCACATCACGTGCAAAGCCCATTTCATGTGTTACAACGATCATCGTCATTCCTTCTTTCGCAAGAGATTTCATAACATCAAGAACATCTCCTACCAGCTCCGGATCCAGCGCAGATGTCGGCTCATCAAACAACAACGCTTTCGGTTCCATCGCCAGTGCTCTTGCGATCGCAACTCTCTGCTGCTGTCCACCTGAAAGTGTACTCGGATATACATCCGCTTTATCCTTTAATCCTACCTTATCCAGAAGTTCCAGTGCTTTTGCATGCGCTTCTTCCTTATTCATGTGTTTGGTAAGGATTGGTGCCATCATAACATTCTGCGCAACTGTCTTAAGCGGAAACAGATTGAATTTCTGAAAAACCATTCCGACTTCCTCACGGAATTTGCGAATGTCACAATTCTTATCAAGAAGATTTTTTCCCTCATACTGTACAGTCCCGCCTGTCGGTCTTTCAAGCTGATTGATACATCTTAAAAATGTACTTTTTCCCGATCCGGAAGGGCCGATGATGCAGACCACTTCGCCTTCATTGATATCAAGATTGATATCCTTTAATACCTCCAGGTTCCCAAATTTCTTCGACAAATGCTTTACTTTAATCATACCAATCACCTCATTTTCCTTTCTATCTGTTTCTGGACAATTATCAGTACCGAAAGTATCACCAGATAAAACGCAGCCAGTGCTGTGTATGTAGGAATTGCCTTAAAGCTCAACGCTGCATACGCCTGTGCCTGATGCGTGATCTCATTAACCGCAATCGCAGATAAAAGTGCGGTATCCTTAACAGAAATGATAAACTGGTTAAATAATGCCGGAAGTGCCGCTTTAAATGCCGGCGGGATAACCAGATGGATCATCGTCTGCGTGCTTGTAAGTCCAAGTGATGCACCTGCTTCTTTCTGTCCCGGATCAATGCTCATCAATGCACCCTTTACAATTTCTGAAATAAATGCACCGGAATTCAATGCGATAACGCCAATTCCCACTGCAGTGCTTCCAATATCGACACCCAAAAGCTTCGGAATTACAAAATATCCGTATAAAGCCTGCACCATAAGTGGGGTTGCCCTGATGATCCAGATGTAAACCTCTGCAATCGCTTTTCCTATTTTATATTTTGACTGAAGCAGGTATCCGCACAGGCTTCCGATCAGGAAGCCAATTGCGATACCGACAACAGCAATTAAAATCGTAAGTTTTAACCCGTCAAACATCATCGGGAGTAAAACATCCAAAAATTTCATATCCATATACTATCTCATCCTATCTGCTGTTTTTTGTTGCTGTCTGTTTCTGCTTATTCACACCATTTAGCGTAAAGTTCATCAGTTGTTCCATTATCAATCAGTACCTTTACAGCTGCATTGATTTTATCATAATATTTGCATTCTTTAGAAATTGCTACGCAATACGGTGCCTGGCCCTGATTAAACTCATCCCCGACTACCTCCAAGTTGCTTTCCGGTGTTGTCTTAATATAGAAATATGCTCCAGGTCCATCCTGAATAACAGCATCTACTTTTCCCTGCTCCAAAGATTCATATGCAGTTGTGATCGTGTCATGTACTTCAAGTGTTGCACTTGTAAGATTCTTGCTTGCATAAGTATGAGATGCGGTTCCCTTTTCAACAGCTATTTTTTTATCCTTCAGATCATCAACACTCTTAATTCCTTTATCGTCGTTTTTATTTACCATAACAACCTGACCGGAATCACAATAGATATCACTGAAGTCCATAACTTCTTTTCTTTCATCTGTTGCACAAAGTGCTGCTGCTCCGATGTCCAGTTTGTTTTCAGCAAGTGAAGTAGTAAGTGCCGAATAATCCATTGCCTGGAGACCACCATCGATTTCGAATCCCAGAAGCTCCTGCAGATCATTTAACAGATCAACATCATATCCGATCAGCGTCTTTCCGTCCTCATCATAGTATGTAAATGGCCCGAAAAGTCCGGTTGTTCCGACTTTCAGTTTGACACCTTTCATGCTGTCCTTCAGCTCGTCTTCTGTATATTCTTTCTTTGTATCAGAGGTTTCCTTTGTATCTTCTTTTTTACTTCCACATCCTGCTCCAAGGACTGTTACCATTGCTGCACACATTAAAACTGCTATTAATCTTTTTTTCATAATAATAATCCTCCTTAACTGTGTAGTGAAAACGTAAGGGCGCATCACAAATTCTTTTGTAATGCGCCCTTGCATTTCCGTCCGCAGACACTCTCTCGTTCCCGGGATTGTTCGAGAAATTACTTTGCACTTCTGATTACTTTCTTTTCTGAAATACAAAAAGGATGCCGCATCTGATGCGACATCCTTGTCTGTTCGGTTCTTTATGAACTTGTGATTATTCTACCGTACTTTCACACTTTAGTCAATGAAACTTTTATCCAAAATTGCCAGTTTTATATATCTCTTTTAAGTAAATTTTCACAAAATTGATTTTCTACAGTATATGTGATACACTATTTCCATATTCATGATCTGGAAAAAGAATATGTCAAGGCACATTCCTTCATCAAAAATGAAGTACTTTTCCAGATCCAAACTGACTGCAAAGGAATTCCTGCGCAAAAAGAATACAAAAAAGGAGATTACAAAACTATGAGTCTTAACAGCACCCCTTCTGCTGACCGCGTACATATCGGTATCTTCGGTCGCAGAAATGCCGGCAAATCCAGTATTATCAACGCTATTACCGGACAGAATCTTGCCATTGTATCTGATGTTCTCGGAACAACAACCGACCCGGTTCCAAAGGCAATGGAGCTTCTCCCACTCGGTCCTGTCGTGATCATTGACACTCCGGGACTTGACGACACTGGAGAACTTGGACAGCTTCGTGTCAAAAAAGCTTACCAGATTTTAAATAAAACGGATATCGCCGTTCTGGTGATCGATGCCTCTCTTGGCATGACACCAGAGGATTTATCCATTTTAAAGAAAATACAGGATAAGAAAATCCCTTACGTTGTGGTAAATAATAAATCCGATCTCTGCTCTTCTGCTGAAAATGGCACAGTCTGTCCGAACCCGGATACGCTACCGGATACTTCTTTTCATTTAGATGCTTCCAACAGTATCGATGTCAGCACCGTAACTGGATATCATATCCATGAATTAAAAGAGCTGATTGCAAGACAGGTGTCAGAAGACGAACAGGACAAGTATCTTGTCCGCGATCTTTTAAGTCCGAATGATTTTGTCGTTCTGGTCGTCCCGATCGACTCTGCCGCCCCGAAAGGACGTCTGATTCTTCCGCAGCAGCAGACCATCCGCGATGTACTGGAAGCCGGTGCAATCTCTATTGTAACCCGTGACACAGAACTGAAAGAAACCCTCGCATCCCTCGGCAAAAAGCCACGCCTTGTCATCACAGACAGCCAGGCTTTTGCCAAAGTATCTGCCGATACACCGGAAGAGATTCCTCTGACTTCTTTCTCGATCCTTCTTTCCAGATACAAAGGAAATCTGAAACTTCAGGTTGAAGGAGCACAGATGCTGGACAAGCTGGAAGATGGCGACAGGATTCTCGTCTGCGAAGGCTGCACCCACCACAGACAATGCGATGACATCGGAACAGTGAAGCTTCCCCGCTGGATCCGCCAGCACACAGGCGATAAAAATCTGGACTTTGTCTTCACCAGTGGAACCGAATTCCCGGTAGATCTGTCACCATATAAACTCATCATTCACTGCGGCGGCTGCACCCTGAACGAACGCGAAATGCAGTACCGCCTCAAATGTGCCGAAGACCAGGGAGTGCCGATTACGAACTATGGAACCGCAATCGCTCACCTGAAGGGCGTACTGGAGCGGAGTCTCATCCCGGTGAGTGGAAGTTTGGAATAGACCTTCGGGCTAAGCGGGGACGAGGTGGCAGTTTCACGCCGGTCTTCATCGCCTGCATTCTGTAAAATTTAATTGGGACGGAAGTTGCGACACCGGACTGATTCGACGGAAAATCTAATGATTTTCCATCTCAGGCAGTCCTCAGATTCCGTACTTGTAGTACGAAATCCGGTCACAATTTCCGTCCCAATTAAATTAACAGACTGCACGGCTCTTACGAATGGCGTGAAACCGTCACCTCGTCCCCGCTCAGCCCTTACGTTATTCAAAGCTTCCGCATTGGCGCATCGTGGATGCGCCTCGCTGTGGATGGAAGGATTGTTTGTTCAGAATTGAAATCCATTCTTATTATATTTACTTTTGTTCTGGTTTATATGTTATGAGTGATTTTGTTTTGGTATAGACACACATAACGGTTGAATAAAGCTTAAAGCCAGGTATCGTTTTAAATTGTCTGCAGCGCCCAGGGCGTCGGATCACGGTGTGGATTTGGCGGTATATGGCGGCGTGTTACAGCCTGTTAATGAAAAAAAGAGAAAAGTGTGATCGGATTTCGTACCACAAGTACGAAACTCCGAAGACTCCTGAGATGGAAAATCATCAGATTTTCCGTCGAATGAGTCTGGTATCACACTTTTCTCTTTCTTTTCATGTTACAGGCTGTTCACGCCAGAGTCCACCGCCAAATCCACACCGTGATCCGACGCCCGTCCCTGCAGCCAAATTTTTTTCAATTAAATATTCTCAATTCTCTTGATTGCTTCCAGCGTATTCTCGTAACTTCCAAATGCTGTCAGACGGAAGTATCCTTCCCCGCTCGGTCCAAATCCCGATCCCGGAGTTCCGACTACATTTGCTTTTTCAAGAAGGAAATCAAAGAATTCCCATGAAGTCATGTTATCCGGTGTCTTTAACCATACATATGGTGAGTTCACTGCTCCGGATACCGTGTATCCGGCATTCTTCAGACCTTCATAAATCGTTTTTGCATTCTTCTGATAATATGCGATCTGCTCTTTGATCTGTGCTTTTCCGGCCTCTGTATAAACAGCAGCTCCGGCTTTCTGCACGATATAAGGTGCTCCATTGTATTTTGTTCCGTGACGTCTTGCCCACAGTGAATGAAGCATCACATCTCCGCACTTAAGATCTTTCGGAATGATTGTTGCGCCAAGACGTACTCCTGTAAATCCGGCATTCTTAGAAAAACTTCTAAGTTCAATCGCACAGGTTCTTGCTCCTTCACATTCAAAAATACTGTGTGGTACATCTTCTTCTGTGATATATGCTTCATATGCAGCATCATAAATGATCACTGCCCCGTTTTTATTTGCATAATCTACCCATTTCTGGAGTTCATCTTTTGTGATAGCCGCTCCGGTCGGGTTGTTCGGGAAACATAAATAGATCATATCCGGTACTTCTTTTGGCAGTTCCGGTACAAATCCATTTTCTGCTGTACAAGGCATGTAGATTACATTGCTCCATGTTTCTGTCTTTGGATCGTATATTCCGGTACGTCCTGCCATTACGTTTGTATCTACATATACAGGATATACCGGATCTCCTACTGCGATTCTGCAGTCAGGTCCAAAAATCTCCTGGATATTTCCAGAATCACTCTTTGCTCCGTCTGAGATAAAGATCTCATCTGCTGCAATATCGCATCCTCTTGCCTGGAAATCATTCTTTGCGATCGCGCTTCTTAAGAATTCATATCCAAGATCCGGTGCATATCCGTGGAATGTCTCTGCGTGTGCCATCTCATCAACTGCACTGTGAAGCGCTTCGATGATTGCAGGTGCAATCGGCTGTGTGACATCACCGATTCCAAGACGGATGATCGGTGCATCCGGATTCGCTGCCGAGAACGCTGCAACTTTTTTGGCAATATTGGAAAACAGATAGCTTCCCGGTAACTTTAAGTAGTTTTCATTTACACTGTACATATGTCGTCTCCTTTGTGATTTGGTCTTTATAGTACACCATCAAATACTTTAACCGCAGGTCCCTCCAAAAACACATGATTTACCTTACGGTCCCATCTGACAGATAACTCTCCACCTAATAATTTAACGATTACTCCCTCATCTGTCAAGTCATTCAGCACAGAAGCCACAACTGCTGCACATGCTCCGGTTCCGCAGGCAAGCGTTTCACCAACCCCCCGCTCCCACACACGAACCTCCATCCGGTCCCTCGCAGTCACATGACAGAACTCGATATTCGCCCTCTCCGGAAATCTCGGATGAAATTCCAACTTCCTTCCTGTCTCCTCCAGAGGAATCCCGTTTATCTCTTCTGAAAAGATTACCGCATGCGGATTTCCCATCGAAATCCCGGTCATGCGGTAGTTCTTCTCCTGTACCTCAATCGGATCATTGATCACCAGATCCTTTTCACTCAGGATCGGAATGCTGTGTGCGTTCAGTCTTGGAACACCCATATCAACCATAGCACCGCAGGCTTTCCCACCATGAATCTGAAGGTGCATGTTACGAATTCCGGATTTCGTCTCGATACTGAGTGTTTCCTTTCCGGTAAGTCCGTAATCATATACATATTTTCCCAGGCATCGGATGCCATTGCCGCACATTCCGGCAACAGATCCATCCGAATTGTATATCTCCATTTTAAAATCAGACACCTTTGACGGACATATCAGAATCAGACCATCCGCTCCGATCCCGTAATGCCTGTCACAAAGTGCTCTTGCAAATCCAGGTGGATCTTCCACCCTTTCTCTGAAGCAGTTTATACACACATAATCATTTCCAAGACCATGCATTTTTGTAAAGATCATATATCCTGCCTCTTCAATCTCCTTTATTCCGCCATAATACTAAGTACCATCTGAGCTGTCTCCACCATATTGACACCGCTCTCCATACTACATTTCTGCAGATAGCGATGCGCTTCTTCCTCCGTCATATTATTACGTTCCATCAGAAGACTCTTTGCCTCTTTTACAAGTGCCTGCTGCTCCGGATTCCGGTTCTTAAGCTCTGCTCTTCTTTTCTTTCTCCGCCTGCTGATCGATTGTGCCATCATCTCGATCGTATTCATCAGATCAAAGACCTTAAACGGCATCGACAGGCTGATCACTCCCGGCGTCCTGTCACTGCATTTTTCCGGCGATGCGATCAGAAGCATCTCAATCGTACCCGGCAGATAATCTCTCAGTTCATTATATAACATATCTGTCATTTTATAACCACAAACTACAATTCCATCATCCAGATTATCTGCCAATTGAACCGCCTGCGCTCCGGTTACCCCCACACCGATCACATCAAATCCATTTCGTACCAGTATATTGCGAATATTGGTTGCAATCTCCTTTTTTGGAAATACAACAATAATACTGCTCATAATACCAGCCTCCTGCCTTTAGAATTGGAAAGTTTCTTTAGAATTTCTGTAAGTACTCATTAATTTCCCATTCTGTAACCTGAGTGCGGTATTCTCTGTATTCTGCGCGCTTTGACTCGATCAGCTTCTGTGACAGTTCTTCTCCTAATACTTCCTGCATAAACTGATCTTTCTGGAATTCTGTGATTGCTTCTCTCAGGCTTGCCGGAAGCTCCTCAATTCCAAGTGCATTTTTCACCACATCTGTCATTTCGTAAATATTCTCATCCACACTCTCCGGCGGCAGGATCTTGTTTTTAATTCCTTCCATTCCGGCAGCCAGACATACGGCAAGTGCCAGATATGGATTTGCTGCCCCATCCGGACTTCTGAGTTCGACTCTTGTGCTTTTCCCTGACACCCGTGGAATACGGATCAGAGGAGTCCGGTTATTCGCTGACCAGGCAATATATACCGGTGCCTCATATCCGGGAACCAGTCTCTTATAGGAATTCACGATCGGATTTGTGATAAAGCTGATCGCTTTGATATGTTTCATAAGTCCGCCGATAAAATAATATGCCTCCTGGCTCAGACCATTCGGATCTTTTTCATCTGCAAAAACATTCTTTCCATCTCTTGACAGAGACATATTCAGATGCATTCCTGAGCCATGGATACCATCCTTTGGCTTTGGCATGAATGTAGCATGAAGCCCGTGTCTTTTTGCGATTGTTTTGGTAACAAGCTTAAATGTCATGATATTGTCCGCTGCATCCAGCGCCTCTGTATATTCCAGGTCGATCTCATGCTGTGCCGGTGCCATCTCGTGATGAGATGCCTCCACACCGTACCCCATATCTTCCATTGTAAGAACGATATCACGTCTTGCATTCTCTCCCTGGTCCAAAGGTCCCAGATCAAAATATCCTGCACGTTCATTGGAAATCGTCGTCGGATTTCCCGCATCATCCGTTTCAAACAGGAAAAATTCGCATTCCGGTCCTACGTTAAAGTCATATCCCATCTCTTTTGTCTCGGAAAGTACCTTCTTAAGAACATGTCTCGGATCGCTTTCGTAAGCTGTTCCATCCGGTCTGTAAATATCGCAGATAAATCTTGCAACCTTTCCCTGCTGCGGCCGCCACGGGAAAATTTCAAATGTATTCAGATCCGGGTGCAGATACATATCCGATTCTTCGATTCTGGCAAATCCTTCTATCGAAGATCCGTCAAACATGCATTTGTTATCCAGTGCTCTCTTAAGCTGGCTTACTGTAATCGCTACATTCTTCATTGTTCCGAAAATATCGGTGAACTGCAGCCTGATAAATCCTACGTCTTCTTCCTCGACAAGATTCAGGATATCTTCTCTCGTATAATTTTTCATACTCATACAAATCCTCCTGTTTTTACTACTCATAAATAAAATATCAAAAAGTCTCATGTTAAAGACTGATGATAATCGAGCAGGCTGACTCCTACTCGATTCGTATACTTTGCGCACCATCTCGCTTAACAGCCAGGTGATGTACATTCGCCAAATGCAGATTCTTGTGCAAGCACAAATCTGCACTTGGCTCATCGTATACACAAAAAGGGCGTTCTCAATCCCTTTTGAAAACGCCCTTGTTTGTTATATTATAATTTTCGTCTGAATATTTGTCAATACTCTTAGTCTTCTACGAGTGCTGCTGTGATGATTGCCATAGAATAAACCTCTTCTGCATTGCATCCACGGGACAGGTCATTGATCGGTGCATTAAGGCCAAGAAGGATCGGTCCGTATGCATCAAAGTTACCAAGTCTCTGTGCGATCTTGTATCCGATGTTACCTGCGTTGATATCCGGGAAGATAAATGTATTTGCCTGACCTGCTACTTCACTGTTCGGGCATTTTGTTCTTGCAACACGCGGAGATACAGCTGCATCAAACTGAAGCTCTCCTTCGATTGGAAGTGAAGGATACAGTTCTTTTGCTTTTGCTGCTGCATTGCGCATCTTATCTACATCTTCTCCTTTTCCAGAACCAAGTGTAGAATAGCTCAGGAATGCAACTTTTGGATCGATACCAAAATGTTTACCACATTCTGCTACTTCCCATGCGATTTCTGCAAGCTGATCCTCTGTTGGTTTGAGGTTGATCGCGCAGTCACCCATAGCAAGAACTTCGTTCTCACCTGTAGCTGACGGACGAACCAGAATGAAGCAGGAAGATACACAGCTTGATCCCGGTTTGGTCTTGATCAGCTGAAGTGCCGGACGTACGGTGTCTGCTGTAGAGTAAGTAGCTCCTCCAAGAAGTGCGTCTGCAACGCCCATCTTAACCAGCATAGTTCCAAAAAAGTTGCTGCTCTTAAGTGTCTTTGCTGCCTGCTCCGGTGTAACCCCTTTGCTTTTACGAAGTTCGCAGAACAGTTCTACCATCTCATCGAATCTGTCATAGTTGTCCGGATCGATGATCTCTCCGCCACGAATGTTGTATCCATATTTTTCTGATGCTTCTAATACTGCTTCTTTATTTCCAACAAGAATTGGTGTAAGGAAGTTTCCTGCTAAAAGACGGGAAGCTGCCTCAAGAATTCTTTCATCTGTTCCTTCTGTAAAAACGATAGTTTTTGGGTTCTCTTTCAGAGCATGAATCATCATGCCGAAGCCTTTCATATTGTCCATTATATTGCCTCCTTATTTCGTGTGTTCGATACTTTCACATATACTTTACCACGTTTTTTTTGGATTGCAATCTAATTAAATTTTTAACAAGGATTGTATTTAAAAATAACCAAAAACCGACGTTTTTCCCCTATTTACGGTATCCTTTATAGCCTTTCAGATTGTTGGCAAGAGCCATAACGATCGTATCCACATCATCTACCATCAGTTTTACACGTTCCGTAATCTGCTCTTCCTCAATCCCGTTTTCATATACATCCTTGAAATAGCCTTCAAAGAGCATGCACACCATCCGGTTTAATTTTACTGCATTGTCATATGTAATACCACCGACATTGATACACCGCTTGCACATCTCAAAATCACGAGCAAGAAAGCTTGGTGTCTGAAGCATATTGTAGAAAAAACGGTTAACATTTACAATGTCCTCCGGAAACATTTCATAATATTCCCGCATTGCTTCTTTGAGCTTTACATTGTTATACTCAAAAAATAACAGATTATATGCTTCCGGATTATGAAATGCCTCCGTTGCATAACAATCCCACACCCCTACATATACCTGCCACATATTCTTCCAGGATTTTTCAGCCTCATTCAGCCTGTCAATGTAACCGGTTAAAATTCTGAGTTCTGCATAGTATAAAAGTTCAGACACATTATCAAAGTACCTGTACAGACTTGCTGATGAGCACCCCATCTCCTTAGCAATCCTGCGGATAGATACTGCCTGAATCCCTTCTTGCTGAATGATCTCATGTGCTTTCTGGATATAATCCCTTCTGGATAATCCTTTAAAATAATTGCTGCTCGTACTCTGTTTCTGTTCTTCCATAGTTGCCTCTCATTTTCCATGTGAATCTCTACACAGATTGTATCCGGCACTCTTCCGTACCGAATTCAACCATTTTTTAATTTTAGTCATATTACTTTTTATTATACATGATTCTGTTTTTGATATAAAATAGAAAAAAGCTATAATATCTCATAGCTTTTTTCTATACATTATACCTTTATTTTCCCACTTGTAAACAGTTTTTTAACAATGAAAAATAAGCTCCATTTTTGTTCCTTTTCCTTCTTCACTTTCCACATGGATTTCTGCATTATGCAAAAGTGCTCCATGCTTTACAATCGAAAGGCCCAGACCTGTTCCGCCGGTCTCTCTGGAATGGCTCTTATCCACCCGGTAAAAGCGCTCAAAAATACGGTCCTGATGCTCTTTTGGGATTCCGATCCCGGTATCCTGGACAATGACCTTTTTCCCGTTCAGTGTATTTCCAACCCAGATATTTACTTTTCCATTTTCTTTATTGTATTTGATGGCATTTTCACAGATGTTGTAGATCATCTCATCCAGGATCTGACGGATTCCAAAACATTCCACATGTTCTCCTACCACTTCAACCTGTATTCTGCGTTTTTCTGCCTGAAGCGCCAGACGGCTCACGATCTCCCTTGTCATCTGATACAGATCCACATTCTCTTTTTCAAGCTCCACACTGCCCTCATCCAGCTTTGACAGCTTGATAATATCACCGACCAGAGTGATCATCCTGCTTGCCTCTTTATAGATCCGTTCGCTGAATCCCTGCATATCTTCCGTTTTTACAAGACCGTTCATCATAATTTCTGCATATCCCGAAATTGATGTCAGAGGCGTCTTCAGCTCATGAGAAACATTTGCAGAGAATTCTCTCCTCATCTGTTCAATTGCTGCTTTTTCTTTATTCTGCCTGTCAATTCTTTCAAGCAGCGGATGTAACTCTTCATATACATCATTTTCCAGTGGTTCTTCCAGATCCAGATTGTTAATCGGTGCAATCAGTCTTTTCACCTGATGCCTTGTCATAAACCACGCAACACATGCCATCATGACCCCGATTGCAATCATATACGGTAAGATCATGAATGCTGTATTCCAGACCGTATCCATGCCTTTTGACACACGCAGGACAGAGCTATCATCCATCTTCAGCGCATAATAGTACATCTCCTGTCCTTTGCTGTCTGACATACGGATATCCTGTCCACTGCCATTTGCCAATGCCTCTTTGAATTCTTTTCTTGATTTGTGGTTTGCCAGCGTTTCCTGATCATCTCCGGTATCATAAAGTACTTTTCCGTCTTTATCGATCCATGTTACCCGGGTATTCTTGCTGACCTTATCCATGGTACCAAAATATTCTTCTCCGGATATATCTATTGCCGCCCGGATATATTCTGCCTCCTGAACCAGTTCACTGCGCCGGATATCCAACGCCTGCCGGTAAATAACCAGAGTAACCAGAATATATGAGATCAGAAGTGACATCGTAACCACAAAAATCATACTTTTCTGAATTCTATTTCGCATCGATCTCTCCTATACGGTATCCAACTCCACGGACAGTCTCAATATATTCTCCTGCCTGTCCCAGCTTCTGGCGCAGGGTTCTTACATGGACATCTACCGTTCTGGTCTCACCGTCAAAATCATATCCCCAGATTTCTTCCAGTAATTTATCTCTTGTCAGAACAATATTCTGATTCTCCATAAGTTTTCTCAACAGCTCATATTCTTTCAATGTTAATGCTACCGGTTCTCCCGCTACCGTTACTTCATGCTTTTTACGGTCCATGCGGATCTCACCCAGCACATAGGTATCATCCTCTTCTTTTTTCGATGTCCGTCTGAGTACTGCACGGATTCTGGATACCAGTTCCATCATTCCAAATGGTTTGGTCACATAATCATCTGCTCCCGCATCCAGTCCCATGACCTTGTCATATTCTGCACCCTTTGCCGTAACCATGATGACCGGAATATCTTTGGTTCTCCCGGAAGTCTTCAGCTTCTTCAGGATCTCCATTCCATCTTCTCCCGGGAGCATGATATCAAGCAAAATCAGCTCTGGCAGTTCCTCTGCCAGAGCTTCAAAGAATGATGTGCCTTCTTCAAATCCACGGGCCTCAAATCCCGTAGTTTCAAGTGTATATACTACTAATTCCCGGATGTTCGCTTCATCCTCCACACAAAAAATCATTCTCGTTCTCCTTTAATTTCTTTTAGATTGCAGTTCCGCCTGCATGAATACCTGTAATTGAAAATTCAACCCACTCTGCAATATTTGTTGCATGATCTCCGATCCTCTCCAGATATTTTGCGATCATGATCAGGTCGATTGCCTCATCTCCGGCATTTCCTTTGTGATCAGAAATAAATTTTACCAGATCTCCTTTTACCAGATCAAAAAGATCATCTACCTCATCATCTGCTGCCATGACTCTTCTCGCAAGCTCCAGATCTTTCTGTACATAGGCAGATACACTGTCTCTTACCATCTTTACTGTCGACTCTGCCATCCGGTTAATATCCTTCAGACTCTTTTCCTCTGTTGATTTCGTTGCAATCACAATATCTGCAATATCCGCAGTCTGATCTCCGATACGTTCCATATCCGTGATCATCTTAAGTGATGCCGAGATCCTTCGCAGATCCCGCGCTACCGGCTGCTGCTGAAGTAAAAGCTTCAGGCAGAGATTTTCAATTTCTTTTTCCATCTGATCGATCTCGCTGTCTGCTGTAATGACAGCCTTTGCTCTGGCAATATCATGTCCTTCCAGGGCTCCTGTTGCTTCCTCGATTGCCGTCTCGCAAAGTTCTCCCATATGAATAAGCATCTCATTAAGTTCTTCCAGCTGTCTGTCAAATCTGTTCCGCATTTAACCAAACCTCCCTGTAATATAATCTTCTGTCCTCTTATCGGACGGGATCGAGAATAATTTTTCAGTATCATTATATTCTACAACTTCTCCAAGAAGGAAAAATGCGGTGTTGTCCGACACTCGGACTGCCTGCTGCATATTATGAGTTACCATAACGATAGTATAATCTTTTTTCAGTTCCATCGCAAGGTCTTCTATCTTGGATGTTGAGATCGGATCCAGTGCGGAAGTCGGTTCATCCATCAGAAGTACTTCCGGTTCTACTGCAAGTGCACGTGCAATGCAAAGTCTCTGCTGCTGACCACCGGACATACCAAGTGCACTCTTTTTCAAACGGTCCTTACACTCATCCCAGATAGCTGCATTACGCAGTGATTTTTCTACAATATCATCTAGTTTTGCCTTTGAACGGATTCCGTGCGTTCTCGGTCCGTAAGCAATATTATCATAAATGCTCATCGGGAATGGATTTGGTTTCTGGAATACCATTCCGACTCTTTTTCTCAGGACATTTACATCCATTCCTTTAAAAATATTCTGTCCGTCCAGAAGGATCTCTCCGTCAATCCGGCATCCTTCTACCAGGTCATTCATGCGGTTGATCGACTTGAGAAGTGTGGATTTACCACAACCACTTGGTCCGATAAACGCTGTGATCTTATTTGGCTCAATTTCAAGATTGATATTTTTCAGTGCTTTGAAATCGCCATAATATAAATCAAGATTTTTTACACTTATCTTTGACATTTTCTTTTCCTCTCTATGCTTTCGTCAGTTTCTTCGCAACCACGCCGGAAAGGGTGTTGATTGCAACAACCAGTACAAGCAAAATAACTGCTGTCGCATACGCCTGGTCCATATACAGTCCTTCACTGGACAGCATATACATATGGATCGCCAGTGTACGGCCGGAACCAAGTACATTCTTTGGCACCTGTGCAACCGTTCCTGCTGTGTAAATCAGTGCTGCCGTCTCTCCTACGATACGTCCGATGGCAAGGATCACACCTGCCAGGATTCCAGGCACTGCTGATGGAAGTACAATACGGAATACCGTACGGAGCTTTCCTGCTCCAAGTCCAAAACTTCCTTCTCTGTAAGAATCCGGAACTGCTTTGAGTGCTTCTTCTGTCTGACGCATGATCAGCGGAAGAATCATGATTGATAAGGTAAATGCACCTGCCAGGATGGAAAATCCCCATTTCAGTGTATTTACAAAGAACAGCATACCGAACAGTCCATATACGATTGACGGAATACCGGAAAGTGTCTCCGTAGTAAGACGGATCACTTCAATAAATTTATTTCCTTTTCCTGCATATTCTACAAGGAAGATCGCTGAAAAAATGCCAAACGGTACTGCAATCAGAAGAGAAAGCAGTGTCATAACGACCGTATTGATCAGCGCCGGTATAACGGATGCATTCTCTGATGTATAATGTAACGAGAACAAAGACGGCTTGATATACGGAATTCCATTTACCAGAATATAAAAGATCAGGAACAAAAGCAGTGCAAATGTGATAAATGCTGCAAGCATTACCAGAAGCATCAAGATCATGGATCCCGGATGTCTTAAATAGCTCTTTACCTTATCTGCAAAATTTTCCCGGTTGACTCCGACAGGTTTTTTCGTCTGATTACTCATGTTCACCCCTCCTCTTAAGCAGCGCAACACTAAAATTGATGATCAGGATAAATACAAAAAGTACGACTCCTGTTGCAATCAGCGCTTCCCTGTGAAGTCCGGTCGCGTATCCCATCTCGATTACGATGTTACCGGTCAGGGTGCGGACACCGAGTAAAATATTATTTACCAGTCGTGGCTGGTTTCCTGCGATCATGATTACCGCCATCGTTTCACCGATCGCACGTCCGATTCCAAGGACAACCCCTGTGATCACGCCAGACTTTGCTGCCGGGATTACAACTTTGAAAATACTTCTTTCCTGTGTTGCCCCAAGTGCCAGCGAGCCTTCATAGTACTGTGGCGGTACTGCACGCATTGCACTTTCTGTCGTTCCGATGATCGTTGGAAGGATCATCATTCCAAGTACGATCGATGTAGTCAGGATTCCTTTTCCATCGCCGGATTTTTCAACCAGTCCCATCATCTTTAAAGTTCTTCCGAAGTCCCGGATGATCGGAACTACGATCACCATACCGAAGAAGCCATATACAACCGAAGGAATACCTGCCAGCAACTCTGTTGCTGCTTTTAACGGCTTATAGATTTTCTTCGGACAATACATTGCCATGAATACCGAGGTCAGGATTCCGATCGGAACTCCGAATATGATCGCCCCTGCCGTCACATAGATACTTCCAATGATCATCGGGAAGATACCGAAGAGTTCATTTCCAGGCCGCCAGATATCACCGGTTATAAATTTTACAAATCCTATTTGTCTGATTGCAGGGATTCCATTTGCAAATAAGAAGATGCAAATGAGAGCTACCGCCAGTACCGAAGCACAGGCGGCAATGAAGAACACTCCCTGCATGACTTTTTCAGTCCATGCTTTTGATTTCATTCTTTAATTTCCTCTTTGATTTATTTGGAAACTTCATCCCATGTAGTAACATCTCCAACGTAGATGGATTTCACCTGATCTGCTGAAAGTTCATCTGCCGGGTTTGCTTTGTTTACGATAACTGCGATACCATCTGTTGCGATAACAGTTGCTTCAAGTTCTGCTGCTTCGTCATCTTTCAGTTCTCTTGATGCCATACCGATGTCATAGCTTCCTTCGATTGTAGATGTCATACCTGTTGTAGAATCTGATGTCTGAAGTTCGATTTCTGCATTCGGGTTTACCGCTTTGTAAGCTTCGATCAGTTTTTCCATCAGTGGTGATACAGAAGAAGATCCACCAACTACACATTTACCAGATGGTTTTGATCCTGCATAATCTTCTACATCAGATACCGGAATGTATTTTTCATCAGCAACCACTTTCTGTCCTTCTGTGCTCATGATGTATGCCATGAAATCTTTTGCTACTTCGTTGTCAAGATCTTTCTTGATTGCAATGTTGAATGGTCTTGATACTTTGTAAGATCCGTTTTCAATGTTGTCTGCTGTTGCTTCTGCTCCGTCGATCTTTAATGCTTTTACGCTGTCATTTAAAGAGCCAAGGGAAACATAACCGATTGCATATTCATCACCTGCTACTGTTGTAAGCATTACAGATGTGTTGTTTGTGATCTGTGCATCTGTTGTTGTCATATCAACCTTTGTTCCATCATCCTGTTTTTCTTCGATTCCGAACAGTTCGATGAAAGCTCCTCTTGTACCGGATCCATCTTCACGGGATACGATTGTAATGTCGTTTGATGTATCGAAATCACTTCCGCTGTCTGTGCTGCTATCTGCACTGCTGTCTGCGCTCTTATCAGATGATGATCCGCCGCATCCAACTGCCATTGTTGCTGCCATTGCTGCTACAAGTGTTACTGCCATTAATTTTCTGAATTTCATAATACTAAAATCCTCCGTTTTATGTGTTTTTGTTTTTTCTTTTCTTCACGGTCTCTATCATATAAAACGGTTGTAAAATCTGAAATCCTGGACGTGTAAAGTTTTTGTTAAATGTGATTTTTCCTGTTTAATCTCGCATTTCCAATTCGAAACTCACTGCGTTCCGAATTGAGTTGTACATATTATAGGCAAAAAAAGGATCAGCCAATTAACTTTGAGGGTATTCCTCAATAGTCAGTTGACTGATCCTGCTTCTTTATAATTCTTTTCCTATCTCTCTTTTTATCGTATCATCGGATTATCAATGATCTCCGCATCCACTTCTTCTGTCTTCTCCGGAATCGGCTTCTCGCCGCCCTCTTTCAGGCATTCCAGAATCGCCTCATTCAGTGACAGCATCTTATCATCCAACGCCGATACCATGTCCGCGCATTCTTTTAATTCCCGGCTGATATACTCTGGTGCCTGTCCTTCAAACTTGTAATAAATCTTATGCTCCAGACTCGCCCAGAAATCCATCGCAATCGTCCGGATCTGGATCTCGACCTTTGTATCTACCACACTGTCCGACAGAAAGATCGGAACAGACACCAGCATGTGGTAGCTTTTATATCCACTCTCTTTTGGATTCTTGATGTAGTCTTTGATCGACAGAACCTTTAAGTCGCTCTGATTCCCGATCATCTCTGCAAGCCGGTAAATATCCGATGTAAACGAACAGATCAGACGGACTCCTGCGATATCATTGACATAACGCACCATGTTCTCGATGCTTGTCTCATATCCGTACCGCTTCAGCTTCTTCACAATACTTTCTGCGGATTTGATCCTGGTCTTGATATGCTCGATCGGATTATATCTGTGTACATGTTGAAATTCATCGTTCAGTATCTCCAGCTTTGTCCCTACTTCTTTCAATGCGGAATTGTAAAGAAACATGACGGTCTTCCAGCTGTCTACATCATCGTAATACTTCATTGCTGACTGCATGTAATCTCCCCTTTTTATGTATACTTCCCTCCGGAATCTATCTCCCTTTTTCGTCCCGAAAGTAAAATCAGTATACCATTTTTTCTCTTTGAAATCTATACAGCCGGGGCAAGCTTCATAGTATTTTAATAAATTAGACAATCTCAATCTGACACATTTTCATAGTCTCTAATGCCGCCTGATGGGTCGCCGGTGTCACACCTGCGCAGCAGGATGCATCCACCTGGATCCTTGCTTCCGGAAGTACCGCCTTTAACAGTAACGCATTCGATACCACACAGATATCTGTACAAAGTCCGACAAGTTCAATGTCTGTATATCTCATCTTTTTTGCAATTTCTGCCAGCTCCGTACTTCCAAATGTTGGCTTATCAATCTTCTTTAATACATATGGCTTTAACGCATCGATAATTTCCCATCCATGCGTACCCTGTATACAATGTTCCACCGGAAGCTTTTTTCCTTCCTGAGTCTGCAAATAATCTGCCTGATGGGTATCTCTTGTAAAAATAATATCTGTCTCTTCTTCTCTTGCATCCTGCACTTTTTCAACTACACTACTTACGATTTCCTGTGCTTCTTTTGTTCCCAGGCTTCCATCCACAAAATCATTTTGCATGTCCACTACCACTAAAAGTTTTTTCACAATGTACCTCTTTTCTTTCTTTTATTTTCGCATTGCATGAATCATTTCTACAATGTCGTATCCATAACGTTCACCGGTTGCCCAGCCATACCCTTCCGGGTTCTCTTTCTGCCCCAGCCATTCCACATATGGTGCACTCCCCTTTGTCACATAAGAGTACCGGTCATCCACACATTCCCCGGCAAGTGCTTCGTCTGTCGCATAAGCTTTCAGATGCTGGATCTGCGCCCGGATCCCGGTTCTTACATTCGGGTAGGAATTTCCCGGTACACCTCCTCCCGTCGTCCCGATCCCGGCAAAATTATACTGGGTAATCTGCATATCCCCGCCATACTGCAGCCAGCCTGTCTCTTTCATCGCCTGTGCAAATGCGACTTCCGGACGAACGCCTTCTGCCGTGGCTTCTTCATAATACATCTGTGCAAATGTCTCGATATCAGGGGCGCCTCCCTGCGCCAAAACTTCTGCCGGATAAGTGCTTCCATGCGCTTTAAAATAATTTACTAATTGCCATGCGCGGATACTGCTGATCCCCATCACCGGATACTGTCCCGGCTGGATGGATGCCTCGATAGCTTCTGCCTCGGCAATTGCTTTTGCTTCGGTGCCCGATACCTGCTTCTGTTCTGTCATCTTAGTTTTTACTGTGCTGTCCTGTTTTGCTGATCCCGTGCTGTCGTTTTCGCTTTTCTCTGCCTTCTTCTGCTTTGCATTTTTTTCTGATTCTTCTATATAAGTTCTGTCGTTTCCATTTGCATTCCCGGCTTTTGACTTACCATATATCATACCAATCGATACAACTATCATACAGATTCCCAGTATAACCCGGATTATAGTTTCTCGTTTTATTCCAGACATTTTTCTGATTCCCTGTCTTTTTTCTCTATCCTATTCCATGTTCTTGATAAAGATGCTCTTTCTTTCATAAACTTTAGTATCAAAAGAGCTTCTTTTAAGCTCATTGAGTTCATTATTAGGTTCTTTATTAAGCTCATTAGGCTCATTATTTGGTTCTTTATTGGGTTCATTGACCTCAATGATCCCATTCCGACCGCTCTACAACTTAATCCAGAAAGACTACTTCATACCATAAAACACAAAATATATCACCCTCTTAAATATAGCACATCATATCATAGAATAAAATCTGTCAGATGTTAGATTTGTTGACCTATTTTTGACTTATAAAATATATAATCAACTTTTAAGATGTTTCTTGTTGATTTATTTTTAGTTTTTGCACTTTTCGATCAACTTTCAGGACCTACTTTATTGACTGATTTTTCATTTTTCCAATATATAGTCAACTTCTAAGGCTTGTTTTGTTGACCTATTCTTTGCCTTTATCTTTTTCAATCAACTTCCTAGCCTTATTTTCTTGATCTATTCTTCGCCTTTATCTTTTTCAATCAACTTTCTAAGCTTATTTTGTTGATCTATCTTCAACTTTTCTTCTTTCCAATCAATTCAACCTCCCTATCAACTTACTTTCAATGTACTCATGTACTCCTCTGACTATGATCTTATAACTCTCCTTTACTTTCTCCCTCAAATCCGCTATACTGAAAATCACTTGATGCAGAAATATTCTTGCCTTAACTGGCGCTTTTCATAATTTTTATAAGGAGGATTTTACCATGTTCCGCTTATGGGGAAAAGAATTTAAAGACAACCGTATGATCAAAGACACTACCATCTGTGATGACAGTGACGATACCAGAACACACAAGATTTTTAATGCTCTGGATGAAATCTGCTACGAATTTGATCTTAGCAAACCAATCTGGCTGGATGTCAATATCAACGAATTCAAACGGCATTCCAAAGCAAGATTCTACCAGGACAGCTTTGTGGATTCGATCGATTTTGATTTTCTGGAAATCCAGGTGATTGAAGAATAGAAAAAGAGAGGATTTTTCAGCCACATGAAAAATCCTCTCTTCTTCTATCGTTTCGTCTCATCCGAATAAATTCCACTGGAAAGATATCTCTCCCCACTGTCCGGCAAAATTACAACCAGATTCTTCCCTACATTTTCAGCTCTCTTTGCCACCTTGATTGCAGTCCAGAGCGCCGCACCTGACGAAATTCCAACTGAAATTCCTTCTGTCTTTGCCGAAAGTCTTGCTGTCTCATAGGCATCTTCATCTGTCACAGTAATAATCTCATTAAATAATTCCTGCCTTGTTACCGGAGCGATCATTCCACCGCCGATTCCCTGGATCTTATGCGGTCCAGGCTCTCCACCGGAAAGCACCGGGCAGCCTGCCGGTTCCACTCCAACGAGCTCCACATCCGGATTCTTTTCTCTTAAATATTCGCCAAGTCCGGTTAAGGTTCCACCTGTTCCAACTGCAGCAACCACAATATCGACTTCTCCGTCTGTATCTTCCCAGATTTCCGGTCCTGTCGTCTTAAAATGTGCATTTGGATTGTTCGGGTTTCCTCCCTGTCCGATCACAACTCCACCCGGTGTCTCTTCCAGAAGCTGTGCTGCTCTTTCTCCTGCACCGCCCATATTTTTCTCAGCCGGTGTCAGATAGACTTCTGCGCCATAGCCGTTCAGAATCTGGATTCTTTCTTTTGACATATTTTCCGGCATGCAGATATACGCCTTATATCCTTTAGCAGCCGCTGCCATCGCAAGACCGATCCCGGTATTTCCTGAAGTTCCTTCAATGATCGTTCCACCCGGTTTTAATTTTCCTTCCTGTTCTGCTGCCTCAATCATGTTCACTGCAATCCGGTCTTTTACACTTCCACCCGGATTAAAATATTCCAGTTTCCCAAGGATCCTTGCCTGGCTTCTCTCAAGTTCCTCAATTCTGTGAAGCTCCACAAGCGGTGTTCTTCCTGTAAGTTCTAATATGCTGTCATAGATTCTTCCCATTTTTTCTTCCTCTTTCCGTTTTCTATTTCCATTTGATCAGACTGCTCTCCAGTTTCTTTACCAGCACATCAATGATCGTAACCACGATTCCCATCAGGACAATTCCGGCTATCACATTGGTATAATCTGCATAATCCGAAAATTTCTTTACAAAATATCCAAGACCGGATGTTGCTCCGAGTAGTTCTGCTCCTGTCAGACACAGGAACGCTCCTCTAAGTGTTCCCGAAAGTCCTCCAATAATATCCGGTAACGTATAAGGAAGAATGACCTGAAAAAGCATCTTCGGGGTCGATACGTTCATAACCTTCGCCGACTGGATGATCTTTGGATCCATCCCACTGACTCTGGCGATCATCGTCTGAAATGTCGGCCAGAACACTGCTGAAAAAATTACAAAAATGGATGCGATTTTAAATGTAGGCATCACCGCTACCACATAAGGCGTATATACAAGTGGCGGAATCGGGCTGATCACATTGGCGATCGGTACGACTGCTTCTCTGAGTCTTGGAATCCATCCGGTAAAAAGCCCTAAAAACACGCCCAGAATTACCGCCAGTCCAACGCCCCACGCCAGAAGGACAAGGGAACTTACACCTCCGGCAAGCATCAGCTCTTTCTGTTCGATAAAGACATAAAATACATTTTCCGGTGCCGGCACCAACACAGGATGTGTAAAACCAAGCTTATAAGCACTTTCCCATATTCCTAAGAACAGGAATGTAATAAATGCAATGTCAATCGCACTTTTTCTTCTGTCTTTTATGTATTTGACTAAAAATAAAACCTCTGCAAATACAAGCACCGCAAGATATGCTACCGGTGATTCCATTTCCTGGTCTGTTTTCAAAAAGAGAACCAGAAAAATATTGATAAGAAACGCTATATTTGCACGATTTACCAGAATACTCACAGAACCACCTCCTCACCGATTTCTTCTGCCACACGGTTATAAAACAGCGAAATCAGTTTCTGATGAAGTTTTCGATAGTCATCCGTTCCGGCAAGCTCTTCTTTTCTTCGCGGATAAGGGATCATAACCGGAATCTCCGCACGGATTTTTCCAGGTTCCATCACAACGATCCGGTCCGCAAGAAGAATGGCTTCATCAATGTCATGGGTAACGAAAAGAACCGTTTTCCCTTTTTCTTTACTGAGCTTTGAGAAAAATTCCTGAAGCTCCTGCCTGAGCTTTGGATCGATCGCACCAAAAGGTTCATCCATCAGTAAGATGTCTGCTTCCATCGCCATCGCTCTTGCAATTGCCACTCTCTGCTGCATTCCGCCGGAAAGCTGGGATGGATACTTTTTCGCAGCCTCTTCCAATTCCACACTTTTCAGATAGCCATCTGCAAGCTCTTTTCTTTCTGCACGGGTATATTTTTTCCCGCTTTGCTTAATTCCGAAGATTACATTATCTCTGGCTCAAACTCTCCCTCCCGGATCGACAGATCGATCTTTTTCAGAGCCTCAAACCTCTGATGATTATCTTCATATGTAAATAACAGATTCCTGATTTCTATCTTACTCATGGATTCTCTCCTTATGATGTTCCTCTACTTGTTGTACTTGTTAAATGTCGTAAGCTGTTCCTGATAAAATGCATCATCCGGATTTTCTTTGATCAGTTCATCCAGTGCTGTTTTGTAAATCTCAGTATCAATATGATCATCAATATCTACCTTTGTGTCATCCTCAAAGAATCCGGAATCCTTAAGTGACTGATAATAAGTCTCGATTCCCTGTTTGTTCGGATCCAGTGTCAGTACGGTACGGTTTACAAATAAATAATTTCTTACATAGTCCTCATCCTGACCGGAAAAATCAGCCGGTTTTTTCACGATATCATCCTGATTGGCTTCATCACTGTAATATTCCCATGCCCGTAAATTTGCCTTTGTAAATTCGACAAATGCGTCATGCTTTTCTTCCAGTTTCTTCTTTGAAGTTACCTGACGGCAGCATACATACAGTGGAGAAAGCTCTCCTACCTGATATACCTGCTCGATTCCGATATCTGCATAGGAATTTGCAAATTCAATTGGAAGGAATCCAACCTCTGCTTCCCCTTTTGCAACTGCCTGTGCCACATTTGCCTGGCTGTCTACTTCTACAAGCTGAATGGAATCTACATCTACGCCTTCTTCCAGAAGCTTCGCTCTTGTTACTACCCAGGCGGAGTCACCACGGACCATTGCTGCTTTGATTCCTTCATAATTTTTCAGATCTTTAAATTTATCTACATCTTCCGGTTTGGAAATAATGGCTCCGCCTTCTGCTGCGGTTCCTCCGAAGATCACCAGATCCGAACCATTTGCAATAAATGTAAGATCCGGTACAACTCCGGTTCCCAGAACATCTACATCTGATTTCCCGGAACTAATAGCAGTTAAGGTAGCTGTTCCATCCTGTGTCTCCGGAAATTCAACATTCACGCCTTCTTCTTTGTAATAACCGAGTTTATTTGCCAGAATCACAATTGCTGTTCGAATAGTTCCCGGCTGAATCGCAAATTTGATCGTATTATTTTCAGAGTCCACAGATGCTTCCTTTTTGGAACTGCTCTCTGATGTCGTTTTGCTTCCACAGGCTGTGAGCCCCGTTACTGCCAATATTGCTGCTATACTAAGTGCTGTTACCTTTGTTGTAATGAGTTTCAATTTCATCATCTTTGTCCTCCTTTTTCTTTTCCTTATTTACCTATCTATTTAATAGGTTTTTGTTGTTTTGAATTATATCGTCTTATAACCTATATGTCAAGTATGAAAACTATGCTTTTATTTTCGTACAATCCGCAAGGCATCTCTACTGGCACTTTTCCTGTTAAATAAAAAGAAACAGAAATCCCAGGCAGCCTTGCTTTTGCATCTGCCTGAAATTCCTGTTTCCTTTTATGTTTCTCTCAGATTTTTTATTCTTCTATAATCTTCACACCAAATTTAGGAAGCTTTTCTCCCTTTTCTACTTCATTTCCACTTAAAAGATCCTTCTTTCCTGCAAATTCTTCCGGAATTTCCAGTTCTTCATCCTTAAAGTTCATCACAAAATAGAAGTTCTTTCCTTCTCCGTTACGTTTTACGATCTCCAGACCGTTTCCATTTCCTGCAACCGGATTTGCTCCTGCATCCTCTGCTGCCATCGCAAGCACTTTATCAGTACCTGCATCTTCCATACAGCTTCCAATATAATACAGCTTTCCATTTCCATAGGTATTTCGGGTTACCGCAGGCATACCAGCATAGAAATCTTCCGCATATTCCCCAAGTGACTCCGCACCTTCCAGATGCATCAGATCGCATACGATCTTACATTTGCTCTGGCTTCCATCTTTGAAAGTCACCACATTATACTGTTCCGGTGCGAGGGCATCGATTTCTTCCACCCAGACACCTGCCATCTCTTTTAATGGTCCCGGATATCCGCCCAGATATACATTGTCTGACTCTCCGACAATACCACTCATGTAGGTTGTCACGAGAATTCCACCATTTCTCACATATTCTTCCAATGCTTCTTTCATTCCCGGTTTCACCATATAAAGCACCGGTGCAACGACCATCTTATATTTGGAGAAATCTGCATCCACCGGAATCATGCTGACACCGATATTTTTCTCATAGAAATAACGATAATAATGATGAATCTGCTCCACATATTTGAGGTCAATGGACGGACCGCTTGTATATTCCAGAGCCCAGTAGTTATCCCAGTCAAAGATCACACCCACCTGTGCCTCATTTGCAGATCCTGGTATGATATCGCTCAGCTGTTCAAGCTCTTCACCAAGCTGCTTTACCTCGCGGAATACTCTTGTATTTTCTGTTCCTGCATGGGCAATGACTGCTCCGTGGAATTTTTCGCATCCGCCTACGCTTCGACGAAGCTGGAAGAACTGGATCGTATCCGCACCATGTGCCATAGTCTGATAGCTCTGTGCCCGCATCTGTCCCGGACGCTTGAGAGAGTTGTACGGCTGCCAGTTCTGCTGGCTTGGTGTCTGCTCCATCAACATAAACGGCTCATCCTTAAGACCACGCATCAGATCATGCCGCATTGCAACCAGACTCCACGGCGTATCATATGCCGGGTAATTGTCCCAGGAAATCACATCCATTTCCTTCGCCCATTTGAAATAATCCAGTCCCTTAAAGGTTCCCATCATATTAGTTGTGATCGGGGTCTCTTTGTCGTATCGGCGGATCGCTTCTTTTTCCATCTTAAAATTATTCAGCATTCCATCGGAATTGAACCGGCAGTAATCAATGGAAATTCCTGCAAATGCCGTCATATGCGGTTCTGCCGCATCTTCGATTCCGTCACCAAGCGCATTTGGAAGCACCACTTCATCCCAGTCATAAATGGTATGTCCCCAGAATTCCGTATTCCATGCTTTATTCAGTTCATCCAGTGTCTGATATTTTTCGCGCAGCCATACCCGGAACGCTTTTTCACAGTTTTCACAATAGCATTCTCCACCGTACTCATTGCTGATATGCCAGCAGGTCACATGTGGATTATCCCCGTAACGCTCGGCAAGTTTGCCTGCAAGGCGGGATGCAAATTTCTGAAACACCGGTGAATTCGGGCAGGCATTGTGTCTCTGTCCGAATTTGTGATGTCTTCCTTCATAATCCGTCCTTGCCACTTCCGGATAACGTTTTACCATCCATGCCGGGAGTGCTCCTGTGGAAGTTGCAAGCACGATATCATAGTTCTCGCGGCTCAGCATATCGATGATCTCATCCAGTTCTGTAAAATTATAAATTTCCTCTGACGGCTGGATCTTCGCCCAGGAAAATACATTGATCGTTGCACTGTTGATCCGGGCATCCTTGAAAATGCGCATATCTTCTTTCCATATCTCTTTTCCCCACTGGTTTGGATTGTAATCTCCGCCGTATAAAATTCTCTTAAATGGTCGTTTCATAATATCTCCTTTTATTTCTGTCTGTCACACGTTCTGTCATGTTTCTTTTCGTATGTTTCTTCTTGATTATACTAAAAGTAGACAGATCTTTGTATAACATGATAAACTAATAATATAACATTTCGAAACAGGTGATATGATGCCAATTTTTTTCAGAAATCTACCCTCATCGGAGCCGTTTACCTTTGATTCTGTTGGAAATGACCGTATCCAGGAGGCTGTAAACCGCCCACGGGGTTATCCTTTTTACCATTACCTCCAGACGGAAACCGGAGAGGGAATCGTAAAAGTACAAGAAAAAGAATATCTGCTAAAAGAAAATGAAGGAATCCTCATCGCACCCTCGATCCGGCATTCCTATCAAAGCCTCCATGTCTCTCCGGACTGGAAAACGTGCTTTGCAACATTTACCGGATCCCTGGAAAGCTCGATTGGGGATATTACCGGGAACCAGCCTGTTCTCCTCATATCCAGCGAACAGGGGATTCCCATTTCAACGATTATAAAAAAGGTGGTTACACAGTATCAGAATCCGCCTCTGGATCCTCTGTCACTGTCCTCCTCCTGTTATCGGCTCCTCCTGCTCCTCGCCGGCGGAACTGCCGTTCAGGCTGCCACAGATCCTTTGTATCAGCAATATCTGGTTCCTGTTCTTCATGAAATGGAAACAAACTATGATTCTCCTCTTACGATTCAGGAACTCAGCCGGATGGTCTATGTCACACCACAATATCTTTCCCGCCTGTTCCGCCGCTTTCTCGGATGCTCTGCTTACGAATATCTGACCAGCTACCGGATTGCCAAAGCACGGGAACTGCTTCTTTCCTCTCCACGTAGCGAAGTACAGGAAATCGCACGACAGACAGGATTTACAGATCCCAGTCATTTTATTGCGGTATTCCGTAAGATTACCGGGGTTACTCCACTGGAATTTCGGAAATTAAATTAACTTCTGTATGCACGAAAGGACCGGCAGTCCAAAACCGCCGGTCCTTTCGTCATATTTTATCTCATGGCATGTGATGTAATTATGCAAGTTTTTCGCCTGTGAGCATCTCATACGCCTGCAGGTATTTTTCGATTGTCTTATCCACGATCTCCTGTGGAAGTGTCCAGTTATTATCCGGATTAGCTGTGAGCCAGTCACGTGCGAACTGCTTGTCAAATGACGGCTGTCCGTGTCCCGGTTCATATCCGTCTGCCGGCCAGAATCTTGAGCTGTCCGGTGTCAGCATCTCATCACCGATCACCATGTTGCCATCTTCATCAAGGCCGAATTCAAACTTGGTATCTGCGATGATGATTCCTTTGCTAAGTGCATATTCTGCACATTTTTTGTAAAGAGCGATGGTGTTGTCACGAAGCTTTTCTGCTAATTCTTTTCCTCTTCCCGGGAAATATTTTTCCAGATGATCGATACTCTGTTCAAAAGAAATATTCTCATCATGATCACCGATCTCTGCTTTTGTAGATGGTGTGTAGATTGGTTCAGGAAGTTTGTCTGATTCCTGTAATCCTTCCGGAAGTTTGATTCCGCATACAGTTCCATTCTCTTTGTAGCTCTTCCAGCCACTTCCTGTGATGTATCCACGAACGATACATTCGATTGGGAGCATGTTCAGCTTCTTGCACATCATGGATTTGCCTTCGTATTTCTCCTGCTGGAAGAATTCCGGCATGTCTTTTGTATCTACAGAAATCATATGGTTCGGAAGAATCTCTTCTGTCATATCGAACCAGAATTTTGACATCTGTGTCAGAACAGTACCTTTCTTAGTTACTTCATTATTCAGAATCACGTCAAAGCAGCTGATACGGTCTGTTGCAACCATGATCAGGCTGTCGCCATTGTCATAAATCTCACGTACTTTACCTTCTTTGATCGGTTTTAATTCCTGCATGTTCTTACACCTCATTGTTTTATTTTCTTGTAAACTGAGTTTTATAAAAACTCTCAAAAGCGGTGCACTTTGGATACCGTATTCTCAGTATCTGCACCATATCTTGCATCCTAAATAACCGTAACACCGAACATAATGAGTGTCAAGAGAAACAAGGTTTCTGGCTTATTAGCATTTTTTATTAGCATTTATTACTTTCAGAATGAACTCTTGACATTTCCCTTTTACTGACTATACTATATTATAATAAATCAATATCATAAATACATATTTAATATACTAGACATATATTTATGGTATATCAAAAGGAAGTGCATTTTATGCAGCAAGGCATTATAGAAAAAAACCATATGGATATTCTCTGGCATGATTATGCTCTGAATAAAGAAGATACCATTCCGATCACAGAAGCCAGCCTTATAGAAAAAGCTTCCATCGTCGGAAGAACCGGTATGATGCTTCTTTCCTGTGGTACCGGTGCATGGCGTGTCCGCAGTTCTATGAATACGCTTTCCCGTGAACTCGGAATCACCTGTACCGCTGATATCGGTCTGATGTCTATTGAATATACCTGTTTTGACGGAGAAAACTGTTTTTCACAGTCGCTGTGCCTGACCAATACCGGCGTCAACACCTCGAAACTGAACCGTTTAGAGAACTTTATCAATGATTTTCCAACAAAAGAAAAATATCTTTCCGGAGAGCAGCTCCATTCTTACCTGGATGAAATTGAGCGGATCCACGGTCTGTATTCCCCGATCGCACTCGGATTTGCAGCTGCACTTGCCTGTGGCGCATTTACCTTTCTCCTGGGTGGCGGTCCGGTGGAAATGCTTCTCACTTTCTGTGGTGCCGGAATCGGTAATTTTGTAAGGTGTAAACTGACCAAACACCATTTCACCTTATTTTTAGGTATTACAGCCTCTGTGGCAGCTGCATGTATGGTATATGCCGCACTTTTAAAATTGACAGAAGTCCTGTTTGGAATTTCACTTGAGCATGAAGCCGGATATATCTGTTCCATGCTTTTTATCATACCGGGATTTCCATTCATCACCAGTGGTATTGACCTTGCAAAACTGGATATGCGGTCTGGTCTGGAACGCCTGACTTATGCAATGATCATTATTCTTGTCGCAACAATGACCGCATGGATCATGGCGCTGATCCTTCATCTGAAACCAAATGATTTCCCGTCTCTGTCACTCACACTCTGGCAGCATATTCTGTTCCGGCTTCTCGCCAGCTTCTGTGGAGTCTTTGGTTTCTCGATCATGTTTAACAGTCCAAAAGAACTTGCCGCGACTGCCGGGATCCTCGGTGCAATTGCGAATACCCTCCGGCTTGAACTTGTTGACCTGGCATCCCTGCCGCCTGCTGCCGCCGCATTTATCGGCGCACTGACTGCCGGAATTCTGGCATCTGTCTTAAAAAGCCGGATTGGTTATCCAAGAATTTCGCTGACCGTTCCATCCATCGTCATCATGGTACCCGGACTTTACCTGTACCGGGCAATTTACAACCTGGGCGTCATGTCACTCCAGACTTCCGCTTCATGGTTTGCGGCAGCACTACTTATCATTCTTGCTTTACCACTTGGACTGATCTTTGCAAGAATCCTGACAGACAAGACTTTCCGGTATTGCACGTAAAACGTTTTTTTCGATAAAAAAATGGTGTATGAAAAATGTTTTGTCGTTTTCATACACCATTTTTATCTGCTTTATTTCCTGTATATAATCTGGTCTGCCTTTTCAATATGTCTTTCCAGCCTGTCGGAAAAATGTTCAAGCGGAAGAAATACCCCCATTTCATCGTATCGCTTTCCGTCCTCTTCCAGCGAATCCTGTCCATAATACACAACCGATCTTGGAAGATCCTTCTGAAGCTCCATCATGATATCCCACACTGCTGCATAGGCTTCTGCTTCTGTCTTTTTCTCTTTTACCGTATCTGGAAGTTCATAGATCATAAGAACTCCGTTATGTTCTCCCATCTTGTATTCCTGCGCTTCCATTGTATCCGGATTATACGAGTGTCTTTTTCGATAACCGTGAGCCAGATACATTTTTACTTTGTCACGCTTCTGGTAAACTTTGCAGAACTTTTCATATTCTTTTTCTTTTACGTGAACCGGCAGATCCTCCAGCAGATTCCCATCTTCATCCGTCAGAAAATACGGATTTGTTTGACCGTCCGCATTAAACTTAAACGGCGCAAGAAAAGCATTTCTCAAAAGATCAAACATACTGTTCTGGCAGATCGCCATCAGAAATGCTGTCAGATCTTTATTTTCATACGCATCAAATAATGCACTCGTAAACTGCTTTGCCGGAAGATTCTCCGTCATAAATTCATCTCCGGAATCAATTGCATCATAAAAAGTGCTTTTCAGGCGTCTGCATGCCTCCGGATTTTCCAGTATTTTGTCAAATAACATCTCAGCCTTTTCTTCTCTTGGAAAAATCGTTGCCATATCTATCCTTCCTTTTCTTCCTAATGATATGATTTCTTTAAATCCTACTATATTATAGGTTTATCCAAGTGATTCGTAAATTGCATAATTTGTATTGTAACTATATCACTGTGACATAATGACGATTTTGTATTTTTTCAAAAAATCATACCCGTATTCATTTTCAGAATCCCCTCTTCTCTTTACTTTTCCGGTACAGATGTTAAAATAATTTCAGTAAATACTTTTGGCTGCCATGCAGCCAGGCAGAAAGGATTCTATCTATGTCAGATTATTATATTTCTCAAATCTATCCTTCCGACAAACGTGCCAACGCTGAAGTGGACGCGCTGCTTGTCTCAGAAGGGATCCGCAGGGATGCCAACCTGGATTACACCTGTGGAATGTATGACGATGAGATGCACATTATCGCAACCGGAAGCTGCTTTGGCAACACCTTACGCTGTTTTGCCGTAAGCCATGAACATCAGGGTGAGGGACTGATGAATTCCATCGTCTCACATCTGATCGAGTTCCAGTTTTCAAGAGGGAATACCCACCTCTTCCTCTATACCAAATGTAATTCGGCAAAATTTTTCGGTGATCTCGGATTTTACGAAATTGCCCGGATTGAGGGACAGATTGTCTTCATGGAGAACCGGAAAACCGGATTCCAGAACTATCTGAACAGTCTTGCAAAGGATCCGCTCCCGGAAGGGTATGCTGTAGCTGACTCATCTGCTGCGCCAAATTCAGAGTCGGACACTGACGCTTCATCCGATTGTTCAGGTAAAAAAATTGCCGCTCTTGTCATGAACGCCAACCCATTTACCCTCGGCCACCAGTATCTTGTCGAAAAAGCTGCCGCTGAAAATGATCTGCTTCACCTCTTCATCGTCAGTGAAGATACAAGCCTGGTTCCGTTTCAGGTAAGGAAACAGCTCGTCATGGAAGGAACCGCTCACCTGAAAAATATCTGCTACCACGACAGCGGTCCGTATATCATCAGCAATGCCACCTTCCCGAGCTATTTCCAGAAGGATGAAAATGCAGTCATCGAAAGTCATGCCATGCTGGATCTGACTGTATTTACGCAGATTGCAAAGACACTCGGCATCACACGCCGCTATGTGGGGGAAGAGCCGACAAGCCTGGTTACCGGAATCTACAACCAGATCATGTCTGAGAAGCTGCCGGAACAGGGAATTGAATGTATCATCGTACCACGAAAGACCTGTGAGGACACACCGATCAGTGCTTCCAATGTACGTCTTGCCCTGCAAAATGATAATTTCGATACACTTGCAAAGTTGGTTCCACAGACCACACTGGATTACTTCAGAAGTCCGGAAGCTGTGCCTGTGATCGAGCGGATTAAAAAACAGCAAAATGTAATTCATTATTAGGAGGAATCAAAATGGAAGGACATGAAGTTGTATTAACCGATATGCTCGCCTGCCGCGAACGCCGCGTCAATACGCAGAACGCATATATTCAGAAATACCATTGCCCGGTGATCTCATTCTGCATGAATATCCCGGGACCAATAAAGACAAATGACAAGATCAAAAAAGCATTCCTTTCCGGGAAAAAAGCTCTGTTCGATGCATTACAAAAAGAGAACATTCCGGTTCTCTCACAGATTGAATTTGATGATAAGACCGGAAATGAAATCATTCTTGCTGTCAATTATCCGGCAGATAAGATCAAAGAACTGACTACAGAAATTGAAGAAATGCATCCGTTTGGACGACTTTTTGATATGGATGTGATCGGAACGGACGGGGAAAAACTCTCCCGCGGTGTCTACCGCAAATGCCTGATCTGCGGCTGTCAGGCACAGGAATGTGCCAGGTCGCGGAAACATACCGTTTCTGAGATGCAGGCTAAGATTGAAGAAATGTTATTGTAATACAATAAAAATTTGTCATATAACGGTTGTTCTTATCATTCACATCGTTATATGGCAAATTTTTTATTTAGCTATTTAAATCTCAAGTTTTTCTTTTTACTCATTTCTTTGAATTTCTGTAAAATGCTTTACCGGCTCCGGTTTCTCCTGATGCTCTCCGATCATTTTCTCCATCCAGACCATATGATACCATCGTCCAAATTTGTAACCACACTTTCGGAATTCTCCGATCAGACGATACCCCAGATGCTCATGGAACTGCTCACTGTTCTTTGTCAGATATTCATCATCCACCTCGGGATAGCCGATGCACGCATACAGATTGATGATATTCTGCGCTTTCAGCGCATCCTCCAGTGCCTGATAAAGTAATTTCCCTACGCCACTGTGTCTGCAATCTTTCTTAAGGTAAATCGTAGTTTCCGCCGACCAGTCATATGCAGCCCGGCCATAAAAAGCTCCGGCATATGCATAACCGATGATCTCCCCATCTCTTACCGCCACCAGATACGGATATTTCTCCAGTGTATGGTGAATCCGCCCGGTAAACTCTTCCAGAGTCGGCACGTCATATTCAAAGGTAATTGCTGTGTCCGTAACATACGGTGCATAGATATTTAAAATTTCTTCCGCGTCCGCCTCAGTTGCCGGGCGGATCCTGATTTCATTTGTATCCATTTTTCTACTCCTGATCCCTATATCCAGTTGCTGTCAATTTCTTCTTTCAATTCACAGAACATTTTGTAAAACTCCTGTTTTGCCAGCGTAATGATTCCCATCGCAATCTTCCGGTTATAAGAATGTGTTACATTATTTCTTTCATCATCTTCCATGACTGCTCAAAAGTAATTTCATATAATCCAACCAAACCAGTTAAAACGACATTATCACACGGTGTATATTATATTTTTTTACAAATGAAATGATTTCATCTATAACTTCCATTTTTATTCCGGTATTCACAAAAGTCTGCATCATTTTCCTTCCATATCAAATGCGCGTTCCCCCAGAATCCGCATCCATCTTTTTCTAGTCTTCCTCACACACTTCAATCTTAAACACATTGATCGTATCCACATCCGGACAGCAAAATACCGCGGTTCCTGGCTCCTGTCCCGGAATACTTCCGCCGTACCGCAGGATATCCACATATGGAAATGCCACATGCATCGCCATCGGACAGAGTTCACCTCTCTGGGTGTCAAAATCATAGCTGTCTCCAATCTTATGTCCTCTGTGACATCCAACCGGTCCTTTCCGGTCGATCAATGTAATTTTTATTTTTGGTCTCCTGCTCATTATACAATTTCCTCCAGATACTGTTCGATTGGGATTCCTTTATATTTATCCTCATTATCCTTATTTTTTACAATCAGCTTTTCCACTGCATCCATTGCAAGCCGGACGCTTTCTGTCAGCGGCGTTCCGCTTTTGAATTTACCGATCAGGACAGAAGAAAAAATGTCTCCTGTTCCGGCAAACCGAACCGGAATTTCTGTATATGGAAGGCTGGTGATCTCGCCATTTTCTCCATCCAGAATCATCGTACAGGAGTGTCCATCGATCTTCATACTGGTAATAACTACCGTCTTTGCCCCGTCTGCATGAAGCGTACGGATCAAATCCTCTGCTTCTTCTTTTGTAAGCTCCATCTTGTCTGTATACTTTCCTGCAAGAAAAGCTGCTTCCGTATAATTCGGCACGATCATATCTGCCACCTTGCACATCTGACGCATATAAGTAACGGTCTTCTCCGTCACACCATTGTAAAGGTGTCCGTCATCTCCCATGATCGGATCTACGAAAATGAAAGTTCCATTCTCTTTTTTCTTCTGACAATACTCAGAAACCAGCTTTGTCTGTTCTTCAGAAACCAGAAATCCAGTACTGATCATATCAAATTTAAATCCGAGCTCGTCCCAGATCCGCATACTGTTCTTCATATAATCCGTTGTTTCCAGAATATCGAATTTTCCATAGTCCAATGTATTTGACACTAATGCGGTCGGGAGATTGTACACCTGGAATTTCATGCTCGAAAGAATCGGTATCATCGAAGATAACGCAACCTTTCCATAGCCTGCCATATCGTTGATAAGTAATATACTCTTCATGTTTTATCCTCTTTTCTGGAAATTTTCCGCACTTTTTTCTACTATAAAATTTATCATACCATGAATCAAATTTGTATACAAGCAATGAAAAAGATCGAAGTCTTCTCATATTCCGTCAGCATTTCCCGCATTACCTTTTTCCACATATAAAAAGACTAAATATTATTCTTACTCTTGACACATCTGTGCTAACTGTATATACTGTACCTATACAGTTGAAACATATAAAAATGAGGTGAAGACGTGAATATTTTCATAGATAACAAAAGTGGTGCACCCATCTATGAACAGATTTACACGCAGCTGAAGTCTCAGATCATCAGCGGAACGCTCCTGGAAGATGAAGCCCTGCCTTCCATCCGAAGCCTTGCCAAAGACCTCCGGATCAGTGTCGTGACCACCAAACGGGCTTACGATGAACTGGAAAAAGAAGGATTCATTTATACAATCACAGCAAAAGGCTGCTTTGTCGCTCCGCTTAACACGGATCTTCTGCGTGAAACCAATCTAAAGAAAATTGAAGACTATATGGAAAAAATAGTACATCTTGCAGCTTCCTGTAATCTCAGTGAACAGGAGCTTACCGAGATGCTTCATTTCATGATGGAGGAATAACTTATGACCACATTTGAAACAAATGCATTAGAACTAAAAGATCTGTGTAAATCCTATCCCGGATTTTCACTGGATCATCTGAATCTTACACTTCCAAGCGGCTGTATCCTTGGACTGATCGGGGAAAATGGTGCCGGAAAGACGACCGCAATCAAGCTGATTCTGGATATTATCAGGAAAGATTCCGGTATCATACGGATTCTTGGGAAAGACTGCTCTACCGAAACTTCTATCCCAAAAGAAGAGATTGGCGTTGTTATGGACGAAGTCGGTTTTCCAGAATGCCTGACTCCGACACAGATCGGGCTGATTATGAAGGATTCTTTCAACAACTGGGATTCTTCTTTGTACAGCCAGTATCTCCAGACTTTTCATCTTCCGGAGAAAAAAGAATTTGGACAGTTCTCCAAAGGAATGAAGATGAAGCTCGGAATCGCAGTTGCCCTCTCCCACCATCCAAAGCTTCTGATCCTTGATGAGGCAACCAGCGGACTGGATCCTGTGGTACGGGATGAGATTCTCGACATTTTTAACGATTTCACACGTGATGAATCGCATGCGATCCTGATTTCTTCCCACATTGTAAGTGACCTGGAAAAAATCTGTGACTATATCGCATTTCTCCATAAAGGAAAACTGGTTCTTTATGAAGAAAAAGACCGGCTCCTGGAAGAATATGGCATTATCCAGTGTACAAAGGAACAGTTACAGGAACTGGATCCTTCTGCGATTATCGGAGTCAAACAGACTTCTTATAATACGGAAGCTGTTATCCTCCGAGATCAGATTCCGGAAGGCTTTTCCGTTCAGCCGGTCAGCATTGAAGACCTGTTTATATTTATGATAAAGGAGGCGCACTGATATGAAAGGACTCTTACGCAAAGACTGTTATCTTATGATGAAATACTGCCGTGTCTTTTTACTGCTCGTATTTATCTTCACAATTGTCGGCATAAAAAATAATAAAGTCTTTTTCGCCCTGTATCCGATTGTACTTTCCAGCATTATTCCGGTAAACCTGCTTTCTTACGATGAAAAAGCACACTGGAACAGCTATGCCTGTACTTTCCCATATACCCGAAAAGCTATCGTATCCTCCAAATACATTTTAACCTTATGTGTCCTTGGAGCATCAAGTTTACTAATTATTTTTGCACAGGTATGTAATATGTTAATAAACCATAATTTTCAACTTTTTGGCTTATTCTCAACTTTTGCAGTGATACTTTCCTGTGGTTTATTACCGCCGGCATTTATGTTTCCATTTACATTCAAGCTTGGAAGTGAAAAAGGCCGCTTTGCCTATTATACGGGATTCGTTCTCTTTTTTGTAATCCTGGCTTTCTTTCAGGAAGTTACGGATAATCTCTCACTTCGTATTACACAAATGGCAGTTCCACATGCCCCAATCGTAATTGTCTTTCTGATCGTATTCGGACTCTATGGACTTTCATGGTTTCTATCTATGAAATTTTACCAGAAACGGGACTTGTAATTCTTTCTATAATAACAAAAGCGATTTACCTCAAAGTAAACCGCTTTTGCTCGTTTATTCCATAATCGTTTCCATTCGCTCTTTAATAATATCGGCAATTTCCCATCCCGCATACTGTTCACTGATGCAGTCTCTTGAAATCACACCACCGGCTTTGTCCATATGCCCTCCGCCGTTTCCAATTCCATCACACAGCTTTGCTGCTACTTCATTTGCCAGATAATCCCGGTCTGCACTTCTTACCGAAATCTGATAACCGCTGTCAATATCCGTATATGCAATACTGATCTTCGCTACATCGACTTTGATTGCCATATCTCCGATAATTCCAAGTACCGACTGTTCACAATGCATGGCACTGATCAGAAGATACTGCTTATCCTGGTCGAAATAAGCATGATGGAGCGCTTCTCCGGCAATCATAAGATCTTCCAGACTCATACAGGATTTCTTCAGGCGCTCCAGCTCCGGATAATCATCCCGTAATTCATCACGCATGGCAATATCATTCTTCTTATAGAGATCCACATACGATGAAGTATCTGTATACAATCCATATAAGAACGCAATACTCAGTCTTCTGTTTGCCTTCACATCATATCCTTCTTCTTTCAGAAGTTCCCATACAATTGTAGAACAGCTCTGATAAGAATTGTCGATCAATGTCTGCGGTGTCTTTTTCATAAAAGGCATGTGATGATCGATCACCACTATATTGTCTGTATCAAAGTGATATACATTCCCCTGACCGTATTGTCCATCAACGAGTAGCAGAAGCTCTGTATCAGGAAGCTCCTTTACATACTCTGCCGGAATCTCACAGATATTCAGCATATACAAAAGATCCTTCTTCTGTATCTCCCGTTCTCCACCGTAAATAATCGACGCTTTGATATCATGCAGTTTTAAATATGTATATACGCCATATGCCGCCGCCAGTGCATCTGCATCCGGACAGTTATGGCACTGAATACATACTTTTTTGTACTTTAATAGCTGATTTAAAAAACCCATTTTCTCCCGCCTCTTAGATTACTCTCATTCTTTCAGCATATTACCACATTTTTCCTTAAAGGTAAATAAACTAAATTTATTCTTTTCCATGTTCATGCTTTTTCATGAAAAAGCAAATACCTTTTGTATAAAAAATAGGCTTCGCCTATTCAGCTCCCCTGCCCCTCAATCGAGGGCACTGAAAAA
>NZ_BAAHSG010000019.1:0-90360 GCF_054660775.1 Allocoprococcus similis | reverse complement strand
ATATTGTAGTAGAAAGAATAAAATTTTCTATAGAATTAAAAAGAAAAATCCCATGCCGGATGACAGGAAAAGATGAATTGCATCTTAATCTGTGATCGGACATGGGATTTATGTTTTAGGATTATTCAATGCCGAATTCTTTTAATAGTTTGTTTTGGTACTCGATGTCTTTTGCGGCACGTTCCAGATCGTTGTAGCGTTTGGCTTTTAGGAGATATTTGGTTAATTGGTTTAATTCTGCTATTATTTCAGCTCTACCTTCCTCTCTTGCGTCCTCTTTCAAAGTCTTTTCATACAAGTCTTTATCGTATGTCGTTAAGATCATGTGCAACACCTCCGTTTGGTATAGCGCAGATAATTTACTTAGTTCCATTCAATTCAATGCCAAATTCTTTTAATAGTTTCTTTTGGTATTCGATGTCTTTTGCGGCATGTTCCAGATCGTTGTAGCGTTTGGCATTTAGAAGACATATGGTTAATTGGTTTAATTCTGCTCTGGTTTCAGCGCGTCCTTCCTCTCTGCCTTGAACGCGTCCTGTCATAAGCCCTTCTTCTCTTGCATCTTCCTTCAAAGTCTTCTCATATAAGTCTTTATCATATGTCGTCAGGATCATATTCGTCACCTCCGCTCGATGTTTCTTGAGAAAATCTGCCAGCACATCCTGGTGAATACAGGTATCAATTGCCTTTTCTAATGCATCTTCCACAGAAGGTTCCGACTGTATATATTCCCTGACACATTGGACGAATATGGAATATTCTTCAAGCCTTCTGCAGTGCTTCATCAGTTCCTGATTGTGACCATAGTTGATGTTCAACATGGTTGCGGTGCATTCCAGGCAAGGTGCTTCGTTATCTGTATTTTCAAAGCAGTCTGAAAGCCTTAATTCCATGGAATCTGGCTGGTTTTTTGTACCATTGTAAAAGACAATATATTTCGGCTTTGGAAGCCGTACTCTTTTTTCATGGTAGATCATCAGATTATTATCTGCAACATACCCTTCATATAACCGGGAGAAATAAAAGACTCCGCGAAGCGGCATGTTTGGGTTAAAAGTGCTTTGATGCTCATACAGATTCATGGTTCCGCCAACCAAAAAGGATACATCATTTTTCATGGACAGATAAAGGACATCTTCCAATGTATTTACTTCCAGGTCATCGGGATTCTGATAGTCTGTGTGGTTGATCGCATTATAAAGCTGCAGCAGATCTTCTTTGTTATTAAAGACCATTCTCCATAACCGGTCCTTATACTGCCGGTTGTGGGTTTGTTTGCTATGGCGAGATTTCTTCTTTTGTTTTTCCATTGCTTACCTCCATTATAATAGAAAACAGTTCATAAGTAAATTCGCCAGAGCTCATGTTTCATGTAGATATATAATTTTTTCTACAATCAAAGAATTCATATATCATATATGATTCGATTTTCTACATACGCCTATTCAAATGCTACTGGAGTTCTTGGTGAAAAGCAATTAAAAAAGAATAAAATTTTCTATGGAATTAAAAAGAAAAATCCCATGCCGGATGACAGAAAAAGATGAATTGCATCTTAGTTTGTGATCGGACATGGAATTTATGTTTTAGGATTATTCAATACCAAATTCTTTTAATAGTTTCTTTTGGTACTCGATGTCTTTTGCGGCACGTTCCAGATCGTTGTAGCGTTTGGCTTTTAGGAGATATTTGGTTAATTGGTTTAATTCTGCTATTATTTCAGCTCTGCCTTCTTCTCTACCTTCCTCTCTTGCGTCCTCTTTCAAAGTCTTTTCATACAAGTCTTTATCGTATGTCGTTAAGATCATGTGCAACACCTCCGTTTGGTATAGCGCAGATAATTTATTGGGTTCTACTCAATGCCATATTCTTTCAGCAACTTTTTTTGATATTCAATATCTTTAGAAGCACGCTCCAAGTCTTTGGAGCGGTTATCATTAAAAAGGTATTTAGCTAGTAAGATTCCTGACTCAAGTCCTTCTTCTCTGGCATCTTCCTTCAAGGCTTTCTCATATAAGTCTTTGTCATATGTTGTTAAGATCATATTTGTTACCTCCGTTTGGCATAACGTAGATAATTTACTTAGTGTTATTCAATTCAATGCCAAATTCTTTTAATAGTTTCTTTTGATATTCGATATCTTCGGTAGCACGTTCGAGGTCGCTGTAGCGCTTGGATTTTAAAAGATATTTGTTTAGCTGATTTAGATATTCCATACCTTCTTCTCTACCTTCTTCTCTGGCATCTTCCTTCAAGGTTTTCTCATATAAGTCTTTATCATATGTCGTCAGGATCATATTTGTCACCTCCGCTCGATGTTTCTTGAGAAAATCTGCCAACACATCCTGGTGAATACAGGTATCAATTGCCTTTTCTAATGCATCTTCCACAGAAGGTTCCGACTGTATATATTCCCTGACACATTGGACGAATATGGAATATTCTTCAAGCCTTCTGCAATGCTTCATCAGTTCCTGATTGTGACCATAGTTGATATTCAACATGGTTGCGGTGCATTCCAGGCAAGGTGCTTCGTTATCTGTATTTTCAAAGCAGTCTGAAAGCTTTAACTCCATGGAATCTGGCTGGTTTTTTGTACCATTGTAAAAGACAATATATTTCGGCTTTGGAAGCCGGACTCTTTTTTCATGGTAGATCATCAGATTATTATCTGCAACATACCCTTCATATACCCGGGAGAAATAAAAGACTCCGCGAAGCGGCATGTTTGGGTTAAAAGTGCTTTGATGCTCATACAGATTCATGGTTCCGCCGACCAAAAAGGATACATCATTTTTCATGGACAGATAAAGGACATCTTCCAATGTATTTACTTCCAGGTCATCGGGATTCTGATAGTCCGTGTGGTTGATCGCATTATAAAGCTGCAGCAGATCTTCTTTGTTATTAAAGATCATTCTCCATAACCGGTCCTTATACTGCCGGTTGTGGGTTTGTTTGCTATGGCGAGATTTCTTCTTTTGTTTTTCCATTGCTTACCTCCATTATAATAGAAAACAGTTCATAAGTAAATTCGCCATATCTCATGTTTCATGTAGATATATAATTTTTTCTACAATCAAAGAATTCATATATGATATATGATTCGATTTTCTACATACGCCTATTCAGATGGTACTGGAGTCTTTTGCGAAAAGCAATTAAAAAAGAATAAAATTTTAAGATAATTAAAAGGCACCGTCCGATCATATTCCGTGATCAGACAATGCCTGTATAATTCTTATTCATTCATGTAATGATATCTCTCATAATGCCATTCATTTAAGTTAATGCATTGCTGAGAATTTTAAGCAGTTCAAGTACGCTTACAAACTGCTGTGTAGAGTTACCTTCAATCCAGCGGACGATGCCCTGCCAGGATGAATTCTGGCGGTATCTGACATTGAGAAAGAAAGTCCCTTTTTGTCCACGATTCTCGATGAAATCTTCCGGTGACCGTACTTTATCAAGCTGGTCAACACATGAAAACTGGGTTGAAGTGAAAGAACGTGCGCTGGTGGAGGCCTGTGGAAATTCGAGTTTGTCGAAGAAATCATCAGCTAATTCGATCAGCTGAAGGATATTGGTGAATTTCCAGGGTTCTTTGCTGTAGCAGTGATAAATGCGACCGGACAGCTCTCCATCATTAATATTATCAATACACATGTTAATAAAGTTTGGTGCATACCAACTGATTTGATAGCTCTGTTCCATAAATTATCCCCATTTCTGCCCTGCTGCGAAGATAACATGATTGCAGCTTACCAGGTTTTATTCTCAGTATTGAACTGAATCGGTGAATCTTGCCGGTCTACTTCGGCTACAGAGGACACGAAGTAGTCCAGGTACTGCTTCCAGCTTTTATGCTCTCTGGAGAAGTATCTCTGGATTCTGTCGAAAATCATGCTGCAGTTCTCTTTATTCGTACCAACGAGAAGTATCAGAAACTGTGATGGGCTGTATTTGGTAAAGGAGTCTCCTTTACGCAGACACTGCTGGATCGTATTCTGAAGCTCGCCTGAAAGAACTTCAAGCTTGTCCGGCTTGTCCATCGGCATTCCTTTTCCGTTGGTGATGCTACATAACATTAAGTATACAGACTGTCCGTTCCTCTCAATGATTCGGGAAACAAGGCGGTAACTGTCACGGAAACTTGGCAGGCTGCAGTAAAAAGCACCGCCGCGTACATCGTCCTCTTTCAGACGTTCTTTGATGTCGCCGAGTTCCTGTGGTTTGTAGTTAAGACGGCTGCTCATCTGCTCGAACTGCTGCATCATATGTTCAGAAGGGCGGATTCCAAGCTCTTCGAAAAATAATTTGGCAGTGTTCTCATATTCCTGCACAGCATCCTTATAGCGGTTCAGTGCCATATAGCAGTCGATGCGGATGGATTGCCATTCATCGAACGGATATAACTGACATGCCGGCTCACAGAAACGAAGCGTCTCTTCATAATCTCCGGTTCGATTCAGAAGCTTACAGAGCTCCTGAAGGGATTCGGAATAAATATTCTTATATTGTACGCTTTCAACAAGAACCCATTCATCGCCCGAGAGTTCCGGAAGAAATTCCCCACGGTACATCAGACAGATCTTCTTAAGAAGTGCCAGCTTTTTTACCTTATCGGTACACGCCTGCACGTCTTTTGACAGAACCTTAAACTGATGTGCATCAACTTCAGTCGGCATCGGAGCATCCCATCGGTAAATACCTTTTTTGATGTTGATATAATCATGGCTCGGAAGTCCGGCGTCTACGATGATCTTTTTAAGACGGTGTGCGGTTACCCGAAGGTTGTTGGCAGCATCGGCAAGTTCTTCTCTTCCGTACAGTTCATCAAGAAGCTTATCTCTGGAGATACCGGTATCGCCATGGTAGAGTAATATCTGCAACAATTTCATTGCTTTTGTCGTTGTGTTGCGTCCGAATGATACGGGAATCTCTCCGTAGCTTGCTGAGAATCCTCCGAATAAACGAACCTTTAAGACAGGTAAATGATCACTCATAAATTAACCCCCAATTTTACTATTGTGATGGTTTATAACTGACTTCTATTGTAATGGTCTTTGATTTCTTTGTCAAATAAATTAAAGCATTTTAGACCAAATAACTTCTTTTAATGTTTTTGTTATGCTATAATTTTTCTAGTTGAGTTTTTGGGACTGTTTTAGTGTGAAAAAGAAGGGAGGAATTCTGTGCAGCAGAAAGGCTTATATGAACAAAAACGACGCTGGCAGAGGATTTTTCTTTTCTTTTTTCTGCTATTTCTGACAGGTGTACTGATACCTGGCGGATGTGCATCGGGTGGGAAAAAAAGCCAGTCCGGGAAAAAGGGAGATCTGAGAGATCCGTCGGCGCAGGTGCTTCAGACGGAGGCTTCCAGTGAAGTGACATATGGAAATGACCTGGTTGTACTGGATGCATCCCATACGGCAGATGGCTATGTGATGATCTGTTATAATGGAAGTAATGAAAAAGTCAAGATCCAGGTGACATCCCCGGATGGCACAGAGTATACCTATCCGGTTACGGTTGTTGGTGATTATGCGGTTTATCCGCTTCCGGGCGGGAATGGTTCTTATAAGGTAACACTTCTGGAGAGTGTGTCTGTAGATGACAATCTGTATGCGGTAAGCTTTACCCAGGATCTGGACGTACAGATCACAGATGAATTTGCCCCGTTTCTGCATCCGAATTATTATGTGAATTTCACGGCAGATTCCAAGTGTGTAAAAAAGGGCGAGAGCCTTGCCGGAAAGGATTGCTATTCTGATCTGGATGTGGTAACGCAGATTTATAATTTTGTAATTAAAAATATTTCCTATGATAAAAAGAAAGCGGAGAATGTTCCGTATGGGTACACACCGGATCCGGATGAGACACTGGATACCGGGAAAGGAATCTGTTTTGATTATGCGGCGCTGATGTCGGCAATGCTCCGGTCGCAGCGGATTCCGACGAAGCTGGAGGTCGGCTATTCCGGTGATGTGTATCATGCATGGATCAGCTGTTATGTTGATGAGATCGGCTGGGTGGATAACATCATTGAATTTGATGGAAAGAACTGGTCGATCATGGATCCGACACTTGCTGCAAACAACAGTGCTTCGGATGTGAAGAAGTATGTGGGAAATGGAAAGAATTATGTCACAAAGTATACCTATTAGATAAAAGGAAGCCGGATAAGAAGAATGTGGCAGGAATGTGAAAAGGAGGATGGCATATATGGAAAAGCGGACACAGCAGGGGAAGCTTACGAATCTGGAAATTGCTTCGTTCTGCAGTGAAATGGCAATGATCCTGAAGTCCGGGATTTCTTCCCTGGAGGGAGTTGATCTTCTCCGGGAGGATGCGCAGACGAAGGCAGAAAAAGAGCTGCTGGATGAGATTTATCAGTCGGTGATGGATACGGGCAGGCTGGATCAGGCACTGGAAGAGACGAAAGTATTTCCGGAGTATCTGATCCGTATGACGCAGATCGGAGAAGAGACAGGAGCTTTAGATGAAGTAATGGAATCTCTGGCAGAGCATTATGAACGTGAGGAAGCAATCAGGAGAAGTATCCGGAGTGCCATCTCCTACCCTCTTCTGATGATCGGAATGATGCTGGTGATCATTATCATTTTGATGACAAAGGTTATGCCGGTATTTGATCAGGTGTTCCGCCAGCTTGGCCAGGAAATGACCGGATTTTCAAGAGGGATCCTGCTTGCAGGCAATGCTCTTTCCAGATATTCGGCGGTGTTTGCGGTACTTTTGGCGGTGATCGTCTGTGCGGGTATTTATTTTACAAAGACAGAGAGCGGCAGAAAGAAAATGTATCACATCGGATCCGGGTTTGCATTTTCAAGGGAGCTGAAGGATAAGCTGTCGGCATGCCGGTTTGCAGGTGGAATGTCACTGGCACTGAAAAGCGGACTGACGCCGGAACAGGGAATGGAATTTTCGGAGAACCTGATCGAGGATGATGATTTCCGGAAGAAAGTAGCAGGATGCAAAGCGGATATGGAAAATGGAACGGATATCGCAGAGGCGCTGGTGAAGGCCGGAATTTTCACGGGTGTTTATGCGCGGATGACATCCATTGCCGGGAAAGCCGGAATGATGGATGAGGTGATGGGAAGGATTGCCGATGAGTGTGAGGAGGAAGTGGATGAAAAGCTTTCTTCGATGATCGCAGTTCTGGAACCGACGCTGGTGATCATCCTGTCGGTGATCGTCGGAACGATCCTTCTGTCGGTTATGCTTCCGCTTCTTGGAATTATGTCAGGACTTTAGGAGGCGTATGCTATGTGGAGAAAAGAACGGGAACGGTTTTATCACGGAAAACGGCAGCGACCACTTCGGAATTTCTGTCTGTCCCTTCTGCTGTTTGTATGTATCTGCAGTGCTTTTTTCAGTGGTTTTGAAAGGCTTTCGGACACAACGAGACGCAGGCAGAAGGAAAGTCTGGAAAATGCACTCTGGCGTGGTGTGACGCAGTACTATGCGTTGGAGGGACACTATCCGGAGACGCTTGATGATCTGACAGAAAACTGTGGGATCCAGTATGACAAGAAGCAGTTTTTTATTGATTATCAGATTGCCGGTGCCAATATTCTTCCGGACATTACGGTGATCGAACGATAGGAGGAAATGGACATGAAGCGTAGAAATGAAAAAAAGCATGTGATTGATTTCCTTTTTCCTCTAGCAGTCTTCTTCGTGCTGGCGGCATCATCGGTCGCCATTGTGGTTCTTGCATCGGGATTTTACAGCCGGCAGGTGAAGACCTCGTCGGATTCCTATTCGGGACGGACAGCACTTGCCTATGTGACGGAGAAAATGCACCAGAATGATGAAAATGGTGCGATAGCAGACGGAACTTTTGATGGGGAAAATGCTCTCGTGATCCGGCAGCGTTATGGTGAGAAGGAATATGTGACATATCTGTATGCGTATGATGGATACTTAAGAGAGCTTTTTATCCAGGATGGAACGGAAGCAAAGGCATCCGATGGACGGAAGATCCTGGAAACAAAGGACTTCGAGGCGAAGGAAACTTCAAATGGGATTTTTCATCTGTATTGTGAAAATGAAGATGGGAAAAAGACAGATACATTTGTCAGTGTGAAGAGTGCTGCAAGATAGATTGGAGAAGAGTTATGGAACGGACACCGGCAAAGCGTTCCAGCCTGTTTTTGCTGGAACTGATGATTGCAATTTTATTTTTTTGTCTTGCCTCGGCGGTGTGTGTGCAGATTTTTGTGAAGGCGCACACGATCAGCCGCGAGACACAGGAACTGAATACGGCGCTTGAGAAGGTTTCCGGGTATACAGAGCTTTTTCTTGCGGATGAGCTGACGGAGGACACAGAGGTCTTCTATGACGCAGACTGGCAGGAATGTAGTAAGGATGAGGCTTCGTATGAGATCGTGATCCGGGTGGAGCCGGATGGAAAGCTTTTGCATGGAACATTTACGGTGCAACGCCTGTCCGGAGAACAGCCGGAAGAAATCTATTCGGTGGAAACAGACCGGATGACAGGCACGGAAAGGGAGTGACGGGATGAAGAAAAAGAAACGGGGATCGTACCCGGGGATTCAGATCGGAACGTCGTACCTGCTTGTGATCTTTGTGATCCTGTGTCTGGTGACATTTGCCACACTCTCGCTGTCAAGTGCAAAAAGGGATCAGAGTTATAGCCAGCAGCTTGCCAGCCGGGAAACGGCGTATTGTGAGGCAAATGCAAAAGCGGCGCAGATCATGGCGCAGATTGATGATGCATTTGCAAAAGAGGATCCTGTATTTGCGATTCGGCAGATTGAGGGCGTGACAGCTGAAGAAGACGGAGAGAATCTGGATATTTTCTTTGTGGTTCCGGTCACGGACAGTCAGAATCTGGAAGTCGAGATCCTGGCAGATCCGGTAAAGGGAACGCAGAAGGTTGTAAAATGGAAAGAGTCAGCATCTGAGAAATGGGAAGAAAAGTCAACACTTCCGGTACTTGGAAGCGACTGACGCGAAAGGAGTTTGGGCTATGGATATCATTGTACTGCTTCAGCAGGCAGTTTCAAATCATGCATCGGATATATTTGTTGTAGCAGGTCTTCCGGTTTCTTATCGGGCAAATGGAAGAATCTGCAGGGAGAAGGAAGAAAAGCTGATGCCACCGCAGACGAAAGAATGCGTTGAGGAATTATATAAGCTGGCAGGAGGACGGGACATCCGGGTTCTTGAAGAAAAAGGAGATGATGATTTTTCTTTTGCTATTCCGGGACTTTCAAGATTCCGTGTCAGTGCGTACAAACAGAGGGGCGCGCTCTCTGCCGTTATCCGTGTGATCACATTTGAACTGCCGGAGCCGAATGAGATCGGGATTCCGGACCCGGTGATGAGCTTTTATAACCTGTCAAAAGGTCTGGTGCTTGTGACGGGACCGGCGGGAAGTGGAAAATCCACTACGCTTGCCTGTCTGGTGGATAAGATCAATCATTCAATGGAAAAGCATATCATTACGCTGGAAGATCCGATCGAGTATCTGCACCGGCATGATAAAAGTATTGTAAGCCAGAGGGAAATCAACGTGGATACGGAAAGCTACGTTAATGCGCTACGTGCTTCGCTCCGGCAGAGTCCGGATGTGATCCTGCTTGGTGAAATGCGTGATTATGAGACGATCGATGTGGCAATGACAGCAGCGGAAACCGGGCATCTGGTATTTTCTACCCTGCATACGATCGGAGCAGCAAATACGGTTGACCGTATCATTGATGTATTTCCGGCAAACCAGCAGAGGCAGATTGCAGTTCAGCTGTCCATGGTATTGCAGGCTGTAATTTCACAGCAGCTTGTGCCGACAGTGGATGGAAAACAGGTCCCGGTATTTGAGGTCATGACGATCACTCCGGCGATCCGCAATATGATCCGCGATAATAAGGTTCCGCAGATTGATGGGATCGTGTATTCATCTAATAAAGAAGAAATGCATTCGATGGATTTTGGTCTTCTGAATCTGTATAAAGAGGGAAGGATCACGGCGGAGACGGCTCTCTCCTATGCATCAAATCCGGAAATGTTGAAGAAAAAGCTATAGAAAAGCATAACAGGAAGGGGCTGCGGTGAAGCAGTCTCTTCCTGTTTATCGTCAGTGTTTTAAGATTTAGTCAAGGGCTGCAATTGCTTCGATCACGATATCATATTGTTTTTTGACATCGGCGATCATACCGTCAAGGTTGTCATATTCCTGGCTGCGGAGCTTTTCGGTCAGAGCGCTGCTGGCATTGTAAAGTGTAGTAAATCCAAGGTTTATGGCAACACCTTTTAAGGTGTGCATTGCACGAAATGCAGTTTCGTAGTTCTTTTTAGTCCAGGATTCTTCAAATAAAGCCATATTGTTGTCCTGCGGAAATTTGAGGACAAATTTGCGTACCATATTTTCATTCATAAACCGGTGAAGAATATCATTATAATCGCCACCAATTTTTACATAACATTCTTGAAGTGTCATTGTCTACAGTCCTTTCTGAACTTTTTTATCTTTGTGAAATCCGTATATTTTTGACCCAACATCTTAACATGATTGTAGCATGACGTGTTACACTTTACAAGGAATTTCGTATTATGGATTATTATGGTAATGAAAAAGGCTTATTCCTTCGAAGAAATTTCATCCTTTAACTGATCGTACCATTCTTTAGTCTGTGCTTCGTTGCTGCTGTTCAGAAAAATGGTGGTATTTTTTGTTTTGATCTGGAGGATCGGAGCGTGTTCGATCCAGATGTACATCTGGCAATGCCCTGTTTTGCTGCCGCGGAAATTACCGAGAAGTTTGCTGTTATCTTCGGAGCCATCAGACCGGTAGAATTTTTCATCCGGCAGATTATCCAGAAGAGTTACTGATTCCACATCGGCAAGAGCAAAGGTTGCTGTTTTATAGCCGGATGTAATAGAATACTGGGCAGCATTTTCCGTCAGGCGGATCGGTGTAAAATCAATCCGGATACAGAGGATACACATCCAGAGGAGAAGAAGCCCAGTGCCGACGAGCATTCCTCCGGTGACATATTTCGCAGAAGGGTGTCCGTAGTTCAGAGAATAATTCATGCTGTTCACACGGTCCTGTACAAAATACCGTTTGTCATTTGGATTGTTGTACCAGCCTTTTCGCCAGTAATAGTCGTCATCAATATAAAATGGTGTGCTGTCCTGGGCGAGGATCCGCTCTTTTTCTTTACGTAGCCAGAAAAACACGATCAATATGATGGCAGTTGGTATCAGTTCGAGGAAAATGTAGATTCCCATTCCAACTCCGCCAATCCAGTTGCTGGATGCAATATCCCGGATGATCCCGAGATAGGCGCCGGTATTGCAAATGTTGGAGAGGAAAAGGAATACGGTGTATAAACGCTTTTCCAGTGCGTTGATCTGCAGGTTGATCTGTGAATTTTCACTGTAAATTTTGTTTGGCATATGGGCGAAGAAATAGCCGACACCCATGTAAGCTGTCGAAACAAGAATTGTGCAGAGGAACATGATTCTGCCATCACTTTCGTTCAGAAGATAAGTACGGATTTGAGGGAAAAACAGCGGGATCAGGATCACTGCAGCCGGGATCAGATGAAGCTTTGCCGGCAGTATCTTTTTCGCAATTTGTGAGGAAGTGCGGGTATCCACTGCAGCGGACACATCTGCATTTGCTGAGCTGATCCATCCATTTTTCTGCTTAATGTCGTATACTTTCTGGTGATAATGATAGACACGGAGGATGGTAAGAAGGCAGAATTCTACTAACCACAGTGTCCATACGGTAATAAAAATAGAAAAGTAAGTAAAGCAAAGCAGGCATACCGCAATTCCTGCCAGCATGTTCCACAAATAAAACTGGCGGTTACGCTTTTTATAAAGCTGGAGAAGCTCTTTTATGTCGGGATGTTCAAGCTCGGATTTGGGAATATGGACTCCCATCAGCATTCCTTCCCGGTATTTTGCAATATTTCCATAGACTCCGGCAAAGATGCCGACCATGGAAATGTCTGTAATTAAAAATATAATCAGCATCATCATTTCGCTGTTACCTCCATTTCGTTAAATGCTCTCTGGCAGAGTTCCAGGAAGTCTGTCAGATTCATGCCGTGGAACTTTGCTTCTGCGCTTAAAAGTTCCAGTTCGTCTGCCAGCTTTTCGTCAAAGCGGTTATCTTGTGGAGCAGAGCAAGTGGGATAACAGATGGTTGTTCCCTTGCGTCGGTCTGTCTCGAGAAAGCCTTCTGCCTTCAAAAGCTGGTAAGCTTTGCTGGCGGTCATGGTATTGATTCCGAGATCGGTTGCCATCTGGCGGACAGTCGGAAGTGATTCCCCCGGCTCGAATTCACCACGTCCGATTCCTTTGACAATCTCGTTGCGCAGCTGAAGGTAGATTGGGACTTCGGACTGCATGTTGATCTTGATAATCATATATCAGCATCTCCTTTCTGTGAGATTTATTTGTATTATATCATATAATACAAATAATACAATAGGAGGATGAAAAAAATCAGGAAAAATATATACGCGCTTTCAAGGTGCAAATAGATCTTAGAATTTGCTCCTATGAAAGCGCGTATGTCAGTTTCCTAATTTTTTATGTGATTTGTGTTTTGATTAAGTTAAACAAATAGCGGGCAAATATTCGCCTGACTAAAATTGTAAAAGTTTAAAAACATTTTTTACAGCCTGGTAATTTTGCGAGCTAAATGGGTTAAAAGGATTGGCTGTTTGTATGGTGTAAATTAATAAAATTCTGCATATAGACACGGATTTCCTCCATCTGCTCTTTTGTAACCGGATTGCTGTATGAAATCCGGTCGATAATTCGGTTTAAATAGTCATTCTCTGCTATAATATCAAAGCTTTCTTTGAAGTTAATATCGAAGAAATAGACGATATAAGATACCCAGTAATCCATCTGTGTGACGCGGTCTGCGGAAAGGATACATTTATTTTCAAACACTGTTTCGTATACCTTTTGGGTTATATTCTGTGTACCGAGTTCTTCTTCAGAAACGTTAATAAAGGTGCTTGTGGAGTCTACGAGCTTTACACGGCAGTTGTCCAATTTGTCCTCATCACGGATCAGCTTTGCGTGTAAAAGTGTCTGCGGATCTGAGATCTCAGGGAGTTCATAATCGCTGTGGTGGGCGATTGCAGTGTAAATGATGGAGTCCCATTTATCCTCCGGAAGAAAGCGGCGGATCATGCCTTCATCAAAGAGCACCTTTACACCGTAAGCAGCGTGATCCATTGTGCCCGGCTCAAAGCTGTCGTAGCGCTTTAACTGTTCAAAACGTCCGATGTCGTGAAGTAGTGCAATGAGTCTTGTAAGGTCGGTGTCTTCGGCTGAAAGATGCATCCTTCCGGCAAGCTCTTCTGCCTGCTTTACAACGCCGTAGGTGTGGATGATCTTTAATTTGATGCGGTCATTTTCGCGGTCGTATCCGTTAAGGTAAGATTCAAATTCTTGTTGTGCGAGTGGATAGTACATGAAGTTAAGCCTCCTGAAAATGTATGGTTAGTGATTAAAAGCTTTATGAATATGATAACACAAATTTTATTCTTTTTTAATTGCTTCTGCCAGAAGAAACCAGTATTATTTGAAATAAGGCGAATGTAGAAAATCAAATCATATGATGCCTGTATCAATCAGGACGTGTTGGCAGATTTTCTCAAGAAACATCGAGCGGAGGTGTTGGAAATGATTTTGACAACATATAATAAAAAATTGCATGAGAAGACATTAAGAAGAGAAGGGCGTGATGAAGGGATACAAAATATCAATCGACTGAACGGGTATCTGTTAGCAGATAAAAGATACAGTGATTTAGAACGCTCAACAAAAGATCCTGAGTATCAGGAAAAACTCCTGAAAGAATATGGAATAGAGTAAAATAAGAATCCCGTGTCTGCTCGCAGGATAAAGTGCAAGTTACTTTCTCCTGCGCCGGACACGGGAATTTTCTTTTTTATAATTGCGGATTTCTTCTAAAATACTATTGATTGTCATAAAAATACCCCTCTATTCAGAAATCCCAATAAATTCATAAGCGATCCGCGGAGTCCCGTCACTGACGTAAATAATCCCACATTCTTCAAATCCATTCTGCTTAAAGCAAGCCTGCATTGGTTTATTATCCTTGTGGGTATCTACACGCAGATGTGAGATCTGTGTCTTGCAAAAATCAAAGCAAGCCCGTGCAATCCCTTTGGTTGTTCCGTCAGATGCAAGGCGGTGAACGGTTCCGTATGGAGCCTCGGAACGCCAGCTTCCATTTTCAATGAGTTGATAGTTCGGCTCGTCTCCGATGATAAGTGTGAAGGTGGCAACGACCTTATCATTTTCTACGCAGATATAACTGTTACCATTCTGGATATCCAGTTCGAGATCTTCGAGAGCCGGATAATTTGCATTCCACTGTGTCGGGTTTCCGGTTGCGTGCATGAACTGGCGTGCGGTGTTAAAAATATTTAAAATCGTGTCTATATCTTCTGGAAGTGTTTTTCTGATTAACATAGTGATTCGTTACCTTTATCTGTTTTTTGCTGTATATGAAGTATAACATTTGAAATAAAAAAAGAAAAGGTGGAGAAGAAAACTGAAAGATAGAATCCCTTGCCATTCCCCCACCGCAATGATAAAATCTAAGAAACAGTGGTGCGAAAAGGAGTTGAGAAGACGATGCCAAAAGTATTCAATACAACAGCAGTATGCATACTGGAAGAACATTATATGGTCGATATATCCAGACGGCTGGAGGAGATCAAAAGCCTCGTAGATGCCGGCAAATATTTTACGATCAACCGTGCGCGACAATATGGAAAGACAACAACACTTCGTGCATTGTATCGCTATCTGCAAAAAGAATATTATGTTGTTCTTCTGGATTTTCAGACTTTTGATAATGATAAATTTGAAAATGGAAATGTTTTTTCGGCAGCATTTATCAATTCATTTTTGCGGTCGTTAAAAAGAAATACTCTTTCACCAGAACTGGAAGATACGATAAAAAATATTTTGCATAGTACGGATTATACAGATAAATATTTTTCGTTAAAAGAGCTGTTTGAACAGTTGAGTGATCTCTGTGCGGCAGCAGAAAAAAAGATTGTACTGATGATTGATGAGGTTGACAGTGCATCGAATAACCAGGTGTTTCTGGATTTTCTTGCGCAGCTTCGTGCTCAGTATATCGAAAGGGATATACAGCCGACATTCCGATCTGTTATTTTGGCGGGTGTATATGACGTAAAGAATTTAAGGCGGAAAATCCGTCCGGATGAAGTTCATAAATATAACAGTCCGTGGAATATTGCAGCGGATTTTAAAGTAGATATGAGCTTTTCAAGAGAAGAAATTGCAGGAATGCTCGATGAGTATGAAAAAGATTATCATACAGGAATGGATGTGGAATTACTCGCCGGACTGATCAGAGAGTATACATCCGGATATCCATTCCTGGTGTCGAGAATATGTCAGCTTCTGGATGAGGAAATCAGTGTGAAGAAGGAGTATGGCGATAAGAAAAGTGCGTGGACGAAGAAGGGATTTCTGGAAGCGGTAAGGATTTTGCTTTCAGAAAAAAATATGCTGTTTGAGTCGTTGCGTGAAAAATTGGAAAGCTATCAGGAACTGAACAGTATGCTCTATTCACTTTTATTTACGGGAAAAGCGATTGTGTATAATTATTATGAGACATCAATCAATATTGCGACCATGTTCGGCTTTGTGAAAAATGAAAATGGAGTGCTTGCAGTTTCCAACCGTATTTTTGAAACATGGTTATATAATCTGTATTTGTCATCTGCGGAGATGCAGAAGAAGGAAATCTATGCGGCATCGTTGATTGACAAGAATCAGTTTATCACAAATGGGTATTTGAATATGCGATTGGTTCTTGAAAAATTTGTACAGCATTTTCAGGATTTATATGGTGACAGTGATGAGACATTTCTTGAAGATGAAGGTAGAAAATATTTTCTTTTGTATTTAAGACCGATCATCAATGGAACAGGCAATTATTATATAGAGACTCAAACCAGAGAGCAGAAACGGACCGATATTATTGTAGACTATTTGGGTGAACAGTATATTATCGAAATGAAGATCTGGCATGGAAAGGAATATAATAATCGTGGGGAAAATCAGTTGATAGAATATCTTGATGATTATCATGTGAAGAAAGGATATATGATCAGCTTTAATTTTAACAGGAAAAAAGAAACTGGTGTCAAAGAAATTACAATTGACGGAAAGACAATTATAGAAGCAATTGTGTAACAGTCAGAATTAAAAATTGTGTAACAATCAGAATTAAAAAATGCCAGGCAGGATACAGCATGCAAAGGAGGAAAAGGGATTGCTGTACCCTGTCTGGCGTTTTCGTATATGGGAAGCTTGGGGGGATTTCCCATATACGATTTACTGAATTTTATCGAATGTAATGTGGGCATTTGGGGAATGCACCACAATCTTATAATCATTTGGATAATATCTTGTAGAGAATACGAATTCTCCGTCATTTACAAATACTTCAACGGAAGAAGTATCTGCAAGGATTTTTACATTTTCCAGAGTGCCGACTTCGGCGTATCGAAGGCTTCTGCCTGCGGATACGGAAGTTTTACTTTTGTTTGTGAAATGCATCTGGAACCGTCCATTCTCATAGTCAAGAATCAGTTCATCTGAAAGGACAGCCTGGAAATGATTCTCCTTGATTCCATCTACATTTACTTCATATACCGGGCAGCCGCTCTGGGTAAGTTCGTTCTGAACATCCTGAAGCTGCTGTTTTTTTGCATCAAGCTCGCGGACCGGTTTCTGGCAGACCTTGCCATCTTTTACAAAGACTTCTCTTGGAAATGTAAAGCAGTGCTGCCATCCGTCTTTGATGGTCGGATTGGTATATTCTTCGCAATCCGGCATTCCCATCCAGCTGATATGGATGCGTCTTCCATCTTCTGCTTCGAAGCTCTGCGGAGCGTAATAGTCAAAACCATAATCCCACAGATGATATGGGGATAACTTGTAGGAACCTAAAATGTCGCCGTCCACAAGGAAGTAACCGGACTGGTATACATTTCGGTCATCCCACTCTCCGCCTTCCAGACCCTGGACAGATGCGGAAAGAATTTTTGTGCCATCTGTTTCAAAGTAATCCGGGCATTCCCACATGTAACCGAAAGGCTTTTCAGATTCTACACGGCTGCGGAACTTCCAGTTTACCTTGTCAGAAGACTCAAAAATCAATGCCTGACCGACATCATTTTTAGTACGTGCGCCCTGGATCATGTAGTAGGTATCGCCCTTTTTCCAGACCTTCGGATCGCGCACATGGCAGGTCAGATCAGAAGGATAATCGCTGTTGCGGAGCAGTTCTTTTTTGCTGCCAAAATGGATTCCGTCTTTGGTTGTGACGAGTACGGTATTTGCCTCACGGCCGGTGTTGATATAATCAAAATCTCCATCTTCCAGCTTGACATTTCCGGTGTAGTAAAGATACATCGTACCGTCTTCAAGGAAGGTAGATCCGGAATATACACCGTGGCAGTCAAATGGCTGATCCGGGTAGAGAGATACACCTTTGTATTCCCAGTCGATCAGATTGGTGCTGGTGTAATGGCCCCACATTTTCACACCGCCTTCGGCATTAAATGGGGAGTACTGGAAAAATGCGTGGAACACACCATCCATCTGACAAAGTCCGTTCGGATCGTTGAGCCAGCCAACCGGAGGCATCAGGTGCAGCTTCTCACGGAACTGCGCGCCGGATGTCTGTTCTTTTGCTGCCTGATTCTCTTCTGCTATATTTACCAATTTTACAAGGTCTCTGGTTAATGCGTTCATATGATTCTCTCCTGAAAATAGTTCCGCAGGCAACGGTCCGAAAACCGTAGTGATACGGATATCCGGCACCCGCCGCGGGAGGCAAATCTGATTATTTGTCATGAGTTATTTTATTTCGTAAGTTTCATAACAGATGATTTACCGGTTACAGTGCCGGGTGCGGCACATTCTACAGAATCATACAGATCTGTATTGGTAATGATCATCATGGTTGTTGCCGGATGTCCGGCTTCTTTTATTGCATTTAAATCTGCTTCGATCAGTACATCTCCGGCGTGTACTTTTGCGCCGTCAGATACTTTCTTTGTAAATCCATTTCCATCCATTTTTACAGTGTCGATTCCGACGTGGATCAGAAGCTCTGCACCACCGTCTGTCAGGATGCATACGGCATGACCGGTCTCAAAAATGCTTACAACTTCGCCGTCGCAAGGTGCTTTGATCACGCCGTCAGAAGGTTCAATGGCTACTGTTTTTCCAAGAACTTCGGCAGCAAAGGTGCTATCAACAATCTGGTCATTTGGAATAACTGTTCCGTTTACCGGAGCATTTAAAATTTCTTCGGAAGAAGCTGGTTCTGTATTATCTGAGGCTGTTTCGGTTTCGGAAGCAGCAGGTTCTTCGCTGGCTGTTTCCTCTACGGAAGCTGCAACAGTAACAGGAGCCTCTGCGACTGGCTCTTTCTTCTCGTCTTTGTAAAGTACGAAGGAAACTGCAAATGCAACACCGACTGCGATTGCCATCTCAATGACGTACTGAAGTGGCTGGTTCAGGCAGAGCAGGATTCCGAAGATACCGGTTACGCCTGTTCCTTTTGCACCGAGGTGAACAAGGGAAGCATAAAGGGCTCCGCATCCGCCACCGATGCATCCGGCGATAAATGGTTTAAAGAATCTTAAGTTTACACCAAAGATTGCAGGTTCTGTAATTCCCATAAATGCACTGAGTGATGATGGAAGTGCAAGGGATTTGATCTTCTGGTCTTTTGACTTTACAGCAACGGCAAGTGCTGCTGCACCCTGTGCCACGTTTGCCGCACTTGCGAGTGGCAGCCAGTAGGTCACACCGTATTTTGCAAGCTGTCCGATATCGATGGCTGTGTACATCTGATGGATACCGGTAACAACGGTCGGTGCATATAAACCACCCATGATCAGGCTTCCAAGTCCGAGCGGAAGTGTCAGCATCCACTGGATTGCTCCGAGGATTGCATTTTCAGCCCATACGAAGATTGGTCCGACGATGGAAAGTGTAAGGTATCCGGTTACGAATACGCTGACAAGTGGTGTGACAAAAAGGTCTAAAACTTCCGGTACGATCTTGTGAAGCTTCTTTTCAAGTACGGATAAGATCCATACAGCGATGACAACCGGAATGACGTGTCCCTGATAGCCGACCATGTCAATGTGATACAGTCCGAAGAACACGCTCTGTGTCTGCTGGACACCTTCTGTTGCAACGGTGTAGGCATTCTGCAGGGACGGATGAATCATGATCATACCGATAACTGCGCCAAGGTAAGGGTTTGCGCCAAATGCTTTTGCAGCTGAGAAGGCGATCAGGATCTGCAGGAATGTGTAAGCAATGTTACTGAAAAGGGTTGCAAATACATAGATCGAGCTGGTTGTGCTGATGTGTAAGAATCCGTTGCTGTTCATGAAATCCAGTGCGTTCATGATTCCCATAAGGAAACCGCTGGCTACGATCGCCGGGATGATCGGTACGAAAATGTCTCCCAGAAGCTTGATGGCTTTCATAAACCAGTTCTGCTTTTCGGCAGCAGCTTCTTTTGCTTCTGCTTTCGTGCTGGCTGTGATGCCTGCGATTGCAATAAATTCATCAAATACTTTGTTGACGGTTCCTGTTCCGAGAATGATCTGGAGCTGTCCGGATGCTTCAAATACACCCTTTACCCCGTCTACATTCTCAAGTGCTGTCTTATCCGCTTTCGTGTTGTCTGCAATGACAAGGCGAAGTCTGGTAGCACAATGGGCAGCAGATACGATGTTCTTGCTTCCACCCACATGATTCAGAATTTCCTGTGCGGTTTTTCTGTAATCCATGTTCTCTCCTCCTTTAGATATAATGTGTAATCGATTTCATATCTTATGCTTAAATAATATGAAAAAAATGCCATTTGTAAAGATGGCATTTTTACTGATAATTCATATTCATTTTTGTGAAAAGTGTTGAAAGAAACTTTCGTTTCCTTTTGAAACTCCGGGAAAGCAGGAAAATCAGGTCTGATTTTCAGAGTCCGAAAGGTCTGTTCCAACAAGGCGAAAGCCGAGCTTCATCTCGATTGGAATCTGTTCTCCTCTTTCAATACTGTCAAGAAGCAGCTCTGCACCGCGGATTCCACTGGTTTTGTAGCCAAAATGTATGGTCGGGATTCCACCGGTGACGGCTTTTAACATCTGGTTGTCACCAAATCCGGTTACCCGGATGGACGTATTTTCAAGGATATAGCGCATTCTTGCACCTGCATCGGCTGCATTTGCCGGAACCTGCTTTTTTAAGTAGGTCTGAATGGCTTCAATTGCTCCCGCTGCTATGGTATCGGTTGCACACGATATGACATCGATATCACATTTGCTTTCCAAAAGATCCAGTGCAGCCTCATATCCGGATTCCAGGGTAAATGCCGAAGTCCGCTTATTTTCTTCTAAAAGTGTGATGCCCGCATTTTTGAGTCCTGCGATAAATCCGTCCTCTCTTGCGGCACCTGCAGCTTTGTCATCACGGGTAACGCCGATGTAAGCAACTCCTTTTTTACTGAATCCGGCAACGACCTGTCCCATTGCCTTTCCTGCACCGTAATCGTCGTGGTAAATGCAGTTTGCGTGTGAGGTGCGCTGCCCGATCACGACAACAGGAACCTTTGTTTCTTTTAAAAATTTCCGGTGACCGGCGGTGAACATCGTACCGACCAGGATGATTCCGTCTACCGGATAATTTTCAAATAACCGGAGGTATTCTACTTCCTTTGCAGGGGTGTTGTCGGTTCCGGCAAGAAGCATCTGATAGCCTCTTTCGGCGAGAACACTTTCAATTCCGGCAGTGATCCGGCTGATGGATTCGGAATTGATCTTCGGGACGACTACGCCCACCAGGCTTGCCTTTTTGGTACGAAGCATACGCGCCTGTGCGGATGGCTGGTATCCGGTCTCTTCGATGACTTTACGGATCTGTTCCTTTTTTCCTTCACTGACATAGCCGCCGTTTAAGTATCTGGATACAGCTGCGCTGGAGACACCGGCGAGTTGTGCGATTTCTTTGATGGTCATAATATAAAAATCTCCTTCTTATACAACAAGTATAAAAAGGAGATTTCAGGATGTCAAACAGAAAAATTCATTGTAATCAGAATAAAATGTGGACTACTAAGGACGCAAGTGGGATTGCGATAATAGTACGCTCCAGGAAACATACAACGATTTCCCAGAATTTAATTGGGGATTTGGTTGCTAACATTACTGTTGCTGTTTCTGAGAAGAAAATAATCTGTACCATGGATACCAGAACAACGAATGCTCTTGCTTTTACACATACGGTAATGCCACTTCCCATCATGACTAATACAGGAAGGAACATTTCTGCGATTCCAACCGGGATTGACGGAGCAATCGCTGATACGTCAGGAATCCGGAATAAAACAAGGAGCGGCTGGAAAATGTAACCTAACCATTTGAATACAGGAGTGTATTCTGCAAGGATCAGACCACTTACACCGATGGCCGATAACATAGTCAGAACCTGTGGGAGAACCAGTAAGCTGTCTTTTAAGCTGTTCTTAACTTCTACGGATACATTCTTTGCAATATAAGCACGCTTGACTGCACGGTTTATACCGAGGGGAAGAAGGCTGAAACTGAATTTGGTATCATTTTTACGTTCCGCCTCTGTCTGCACATGTCCAGAATAGTATACATCTTTTTTCTTGCTGATCGGAGGAATTCTTACGGTTATCATTTCGATAATGAATACGAGAACAAAGCTGATCGCGTAAACTTTTACGAAATGATCACCTAGTTTGGCTGTATTGATTACCATGTATGCAAAACCAATACTTACAGCACTGAATCCGGTCATGATAGCGACCATTTCTTTTTCTGTGTAAACATTTCTTTTCCACAATCTGTTTGTGATTAAGACACCAAGTGAAGAAGAGCTTACGAAAGAAGATACGGCATCCAGAGCAGCCTTTCCAGGAACTTTGAATAACGGACGCATCAGTGGTTCCAAAATGGCACCGATAATTTCCAAGATTCCATAATTTAAAAGGAATGGCATGAAAATGGCACCTACGATGATGATTCCAAAAACACCAAGAACGATCGGAGGAATAACGCTTCCACCGGTAGAATCGCCAATGATGATTTCCGGTCCCTGGAATCCTGTGATATTTATATGACAGGCATATAAGACCACATAGATGAAGCCGAGAGCGTACAAAAATGTATGGATAATCGTGTCGTTATCATAAATTTTGGCAAAAGGTGATTCAAGAGTACCTTTTTTCACATACTTAAAATAAATATGACAGACAAAATTTCCGGCAACGATGAGTGTCAAGATCCAGTAGGCAAAATTGCCGAACATATTTACAAAGGCATTATAAATAATACTAAAGATAATTTCGCTCTTACCGTTGTGTGGTACAGAAACAAAAAAAGCTGCGATACCGATAGCTGAACAGATGACTAATCTGAGAATGCCCTTTATAGTCTGGCTTTTGTTCAACTGGATTTTATCAAGTTCGGCGGACATCATATCGCTGTCATAAGTAACTTGTTCGGTAGTAGCTATGGTACTTTCCGTGGTCATAGTCTTAGATTTAACCATAAAGAGTCTCCTTTCCTGAAAAATGCGTATTTTAAGAACAACAGCACCAGTTCCAGTAGAAACTGGTGCTGCCATTTATCTTAAAAATATAATCTAAGATAAATTATTTTCCTTTTTTCTTGAGTGCAAGAATAGAAAGATATTCAAATACGATATTAGCTGCAAGATATGCGGTAATTTCACCATGATCATAAGCTGGAAGAACTTCAACAATATCAAATCCTACAAAATTCAGATCTTTCAGTGCTCTTACGAGTTCCAGTCCTTCGAGAGAAGTAAATCCGCCAACTTCCGGAGTTCCTGTACCTGGAGCATAAGCAGGATCAATAAAGTCAATGTCGAAAGTGAGGAAACAAGGTTTATCACCTACTCTTTCAATTGCTGTTTCAATCAAAGCCGGAAGTCCCATTTCACGCACCTTGTGTGCCGGGATCAGCTTCATGCCAAGCTCAGCAGCCATCTTGTGTTCATTTGGATCGTAGAGGGATCCTCTCATACCAATCTGAATAGAATGAGATGGATCGATAAGTCCTTCTTCAATCGCTCTTCTGAAAGGTGTTCCGTGATTGTATTTCTGTCCAAATACTTCGTCACACAGATCTGAATGAGAATCAAAATGAACAAGAGCTACAGGACCATATTTTTTCGCTACTGCCCGGAGTTCTGCAAGTGTAATTGCGTGGTCACCACCGAGAACGATCGGACAGGCATTTTTCTCAAGGATTCCTGCCACACCTTTTTCGATTGCATCGTAGCTTGGATGGATGTAACCAGGAGTAATGTTGAAATCACCAATATCTCCGCCCTTCAGGCTTTCCATGATATTAACCTGCATGATTACGTTGTTCGGTTTCATCATTGCAGAAATATTACGGATTGCGTTCGGACCAAATCTTGAACCAGAACGGAAAGAACTTCCCGTATCAAATGGCGCACCTGCAATTGCAAAGTCAAGACCTTCTGCGGTGTCTACCTTTTGCATTCTCATAAAAGTTCCCATGTTACAAAATCTTGGTGATGATAAAGCACTTGCTGGCTGTTTGATTTCTGACATATCTGTATCCTCCTTAAAATCATATGTAATCATTGCGAACGTTCGTTATTTGTTTCGTTGAGTGTATGATAGCATTTCGACAGGGAGTTGTGTTATATCGATCCTTAATAAGTTATATGAGAAATCATATAAGAAATAATAAAAAAAGATATAGATAATGGAGTTTTTTTGTGTTAACATATAAAAAATATCAATAAAGTCAATAGATCCGGAGTATGAAAAAACAGGTAGGTAGTAAGTGAAAATGGATAGCAAATGTTTTCGATATTTTATTGAAGTTTATGAATGTGGATCAATTAACAAAGCAGCCAAACATCTGGGTTTGTCACAGCCAAACTTAAGTGTTTGTATTAAAAATGCGGAAAAAGAACTGGGATTTTCCGTATTTTCGAGAAACAATAACCGAATACAATTAACGAGTGAGGGAGAACTGTTTTTAAAATCCGCCCATAAAATCGTCACGGAACTGGACGCGATCGGGAACATCCCTTCTCTTTTTGTGAATAAGGGGAATATTTCAGTTTCGAGCACGTATTCTTTTGATTTTATGAACCTTTTTATGCAGTTTAAGAAGAAAAATCCGGCGCGGAATATAGAAGATTCGTTTAAAGAGACGGGACTGATCCAGGTGATCCGGGACGTTGTGGATAAAAGATACCGGATGGGATTGTTTTACTGTTTTGACTCGATCAAAGAAAGCTATTTTGAGATGGCGGAAAAATATAGTATGAAGCTGATCCCGATCGCGAAAAGCAAACCGCTGATCCTTCTGACATCGAAGAAGAATCCGCTTGCTCTGCGCAGGGAGATTGAATTTGAACGGATCCGGGAGCTCCGCTGCATTATGTACGAGAACTTCAAATTTGAAGAATGGCTGGGGATTCTGGGCTTTGAAGATGATAATAAGATTCTTTATGTATTTGATCGTGGCGGCCTTCTGGATGCAATCAAGCAAAGCAATTATTCTACCGTTATGATGAAGCGTTTTTCGGATATGTCGTATAGTTCAGAGTGTGTGGAAATTCCTGTTGTGAATGCACCGTGTGGGATGAGCGCGTACCTGATGTACCATTCGGCATATGTACCGAATCCGCGAGAGAAAATCTTTATCCGGCAGTTAAAGGCACTGTTTAACGACTGAAAATATGCGCGAACAAATAAAATGGGGATGCAGATTATATAACTGATCTGTATCCCCGTAAATTTTGGATGTTAAATAAAAGGCACTGCGTGCCGTGACGTATTCTATTATAATCTGCGATACAGATTTTTATAGCGTTTTTTGTCCTCTTTCGTTAAGATAACAGCCAGAAGCATGAACGCGACTCCTGTCAGAAGAACGACGATCCAGGTAAAGGTCGGCGTATGATTTTTGTAAATAAATCCGATCAAAAGCTGGTACAGACTCATAAATCCGATACGAATGATCTCCATCAGCCCGTGGATTCTTCCACGGTGGCTGGATGGAATACGCCTGGTCATGTACGGGCTTTCCGCCAGCATGTAAGAAATCTCACCCCATGTCAGTACAACCATTGCCGCATAATAGAACGGGATGTGCCCGGAAAAGAGGATGAACATCACGTAGCCGACCAGTGTCAGTAAAAATCCGTAGATTGTCTTTTTCGGTTCGGAGGATCGCTTCAGAATCTGGGTGATAAGTGGTGTGAAGAGAACAACGATAAAGCAGTTGATGCTTGTAACTGTTCCGAATATCACCGCACCGGTATCCCCGTGCAGACGGATCAGATCCATAGGAAAGAGATAATTATACATCTGGTAAAGTGCTGTGTACCCGCTGGTGATCAGAATGAACAGCAGAACAAGCCGGTTTTCTTTAAGAATCGTCAGCAGGCTTTCCCCGTGGCGTTCGGCCTGATAAATGGCGTTACCATCACTTTCTTCTTTTTCCGGTGTGATATTCTGTACAAAGAAATAGATCATCACAGAAGAAGTGCCGATGGAAATTCCACTGAGCAAAAATGCAAGCCATAAGTAATTGCGAAACATAAATCCGGCTACGGCAGAAGCCATCACGCCGCCGAGATTTGCTGTCAGATACTGGAGGGAATACCCTCTCTCCCTGTCCTTGCTGAGGGTGATATCCGCAGTAAGCGAATTGTAGGACGGATTCTCCATGTTCTGGCAGGTCGATGCGATAAACATCAGCACAATGGATTTTGTCGTCAGCGGGATCAGTCCGCAGATGATATAAGAAATGACGGAAATCATATCCAGATAGACGATATTCATTTTCTTATTAAAACGGTCGGCCATCTTTCCGCCGATCAGATTTGCCGGGATCGTCAGGATTCCCATCAGCGCCGTGATCCAGGCAACCTGCACGGCATTCATCCCAAGCTTCTGGCTCAGGATCATCGTCAGCATCGGACGGACCATTGCCCCCATGGCCGTCACAAAGCGTCCGAAGCATAAGACATAGTTTTCTTTTCTAAGCCCTTTGTATTGCGAAATTAGATTCATGATACTTTTTTCCCCTTTGCATATTCCCCATTTTTAAACTACTAATAATATACAATGCGGGCACTTTTTTGTCTATCTTATTGCGTCGGGTTTCAGCAAAAAATGGTAGTTGATAGAAGGTGGAAGAATAAAAAAAGACGATACTGCAGAACTCCCATAGCATGTAGTTTTGCAGTGTCGCTTTTCTTTTATCCGCTTATTTTTCAGAGGATGGAAGACAATTTCCATCTTTAACAATGGTTGGTTCTTTTCCTGCGATCATGGTTACCATGTATCCATTTTTTCCAAAATTGAGTGCAACGACTTTCCCTTTTTTCGTATGGAAAATCTGAATAAGGATATCTTTTGAAGTCGGTTTGGTTTTAAAATAGTTGCTTGGTCTGCTGTTCCCGGTAGGAATCGCACCATTGCCGAATGTATAGCGCGGTTTTGCATTTTTATCTGCACTTTCCGGATAAATAAGTACTTGTCTTGCAACTCGCCGGCTGGATGTATTGACCTCGGTCTGATCTTTGGGATTTCTTTGAAGAGCATTTAATGCACCGTTTGATATTCTTCCGAGCTTTGTCATCTTTTCGCCGCCGATTGTGGAGGTAAACTTGCAAGATTCTTCAAAGCTTTCCGGGTACATAGCATAACATTCGGACAAAGCAGCCTGAGCAGCAGTCCAGACTTCTTTTGCCTCAGATAAAACAGCCTGCTTTTTTGCTTTTTCAATATATCTTGTCAAAGACGGAATAAGCAGTGTTGCCAGTATTGCAAGAATAGATAGTATAACAATGAGTTCTACAAGTGTAAAGCCGTGTTTTTTATGAATTGTTTTTATGAAAACCACTCCCATTAAAAGTATATTAAAAATGTGTACAGATACAACTTTCTATAATGATATAATACATTCTGATTGAAGAATAATCAAGAATAATATGGTAGGAAGAATACAAGAAATAAGGTAATATATAGATATGAATCAAGTCATATGATCCAATTCGCCGTTCGCCAATCATGCAAGCATGTTGGCTCTCTTGCACTCGTTATATCACGATTTCGTTAGGTTGAATACCTGTAATTTTTGATTTCTTCTGTAAAATGGAAAAGAGGATGCCCCGGCAAAGGGCAGCCTCTCCAACCATTTATTCTGAATTAATCAAATGGAATCTCACCATCTGGTGCTTCCATGAATCCATCCTTAACTGTTTTGGATGTTTCCGACGAATCCGCTCCAGCACCGTTATCCTTTTATGACACTGCCTGGAACTGGCTGTTATACAGATGACTGTAGAAGCCGCCTTCTTTCAGCAGTTCTTCATGGGTTCCCTGCTCAATGATCTTACCGTCTTTCATGACGAGGATCAGAGAAGCGTTACGGATCGTAGACAGGCGGTGTGCAACGACAAAGCTTGTACGACCTTTCATCAGGCTATCAAATGCTTCCTGTACCTGCAGTTCGGTACGGGTATCGATACTTGAAGTCGCTTCGTCCAGGATCAGCATTGGTGGCAGACAGAGCATAACTCTTGTGATACACAGGAGCTGTTTCTGTCCCTGGCTGATGCTGTCCTCATGCAGGACGGTATCAAGTCCCTGCGGAAGTCTGCGGATGAAATCCCAGCTTTTTGCCTCTTTTGCCGCCCGGATGATTTCTTCATCCGTGGAATCTGGTTTTCCGAAGCTGATATTTTCACGGACAGTACCGGATTTGATCCAGGTATCCTGAAGCACCATACCGAAGCTCTTTCTGAGCGAATGTCGGGAAATCTCGTCGATCGGTTTACCATCGATACAGATCTTTCCGGAATCCACGTCATAGAAGCGCATCAGGAGATTGATAAATGTTGTTTTTCCGCATCCGGTAGGACCTACGATCGCAATACGCATACCAGGTTCAACCTGAAGGTTAAAGTCTTCAATCAGAGATTTACTCTTGTCATAGCTGAAATCTACGTGGTCGATATCCACATTTCCATCCACCTTCTCAAGTACTTCAGAAGAATCTTTTACTTCTTCCGGTTCTTCTAAGAGGTCAAAGATACGTGTCGCACATGCAAGGGCGTTCTGCATTTCCGTGATTACGGATGTAATGTCGTTGAATGGCTTCATGTACTGGTTCGCGTAAGAAAGCAGTACGGAAAGACCGCCGACCGTCAGGGTTCCAAGCGGGATCAGGAATGCGCCCACAAGTGCTACCGCAGCGTAAATGATGTTATTTACGAAACGGGTGGACGGATTGGTAAGGCTGCTGTAAAATACGGCTTTCTGACTGTATTCTTTGAGTTCTTTATTGATCTCATCAAAACGCTTTGAAGCTTTGTCCTCATATCCGAATGCCTTGACAACCTTCTGATTTCCGATCATTTCTTCGATCAGAGCAGTCTGTTTTCCACGGGTTTCACTCTGCTTTTTAAACATGGTAAAAGAGCGTGAGGAAATAAATTTTGCCACCAGGAAGCTGAGTGGTGTCAGAAGGATGACCATCAAAGTGATCCACACGTTCTTGGAAAACATGAAGATCAAGGTTACAACAACGGTCACAACACCGGAAAATAACTGGGTAAATCCGAGCAGTAATCCGTCAGAAAGGATATCGGTATCGGCAATGATACGGCTCACAATATCGCCGGTGCTGTGCTGATCCAGATAAGAAAGCGGAAGCTTCTGGATGTGGCGGATTGCCTGGGATCGGATATCCTGTACAATATGATAGGTCATGCGGTTATTGACAAGGTTCATGATCCAGATTGCGGCTGCAGCGATCACTACGAACAGAAGAATCTGCTTCAGATAGATCCACATCTGGGTAAAGTCTACATTGTGCGCTGCTACGATCTCATCGATCGCATTACCGAAGAGAACCGGCACATAAAGCTGAAGAACCACTGATACTCCGGCGAGGATGATGCTGAGGATCAGGAGGATCCAGTATTTTCCGATATATTTAAAAAGCTTTTTCATTACACTGTCTTTTTTCATACCTACATCTCCCCTCTTTCATATTTTGCGCGGTCTTCCGGGAACTGTGAGAAATAGATCTCACGGTAAACTTCGCAGGATTTCATGAGTTCTTCATGTGTGCCCTGGCCGGCGAGTTCCCCGTTATCTAATACTAAAATCTTATCCGCCTGACGGATGCCGGCAACTCTCTGGGATACCAGGAAGGTTGTTGTCTCACCTTCCAGTCCGGCGAGTGCTTTGCGAAGTGCTGCGTCCGTTGCAAAATCCAGTGCGCTTAAGCTGTCGTCGAGGATCAGGATTTCCGGCTTTTTCACAAGAGCGCGGGCAATGGTAAGACGCTGACGCTGTCCACCGGAAAGGTTCTTTCCGTTCTGCTCCAGCAAGAAGTCAAGCTGTCCGTTTTTGCCCTCTACAACTTCTTTTGCCTGTGCGACTTTCAGTGCATCCCAGATCTCGGAGTCAGATGCATTTTCATTGCCCCATTTCATGTTATCGCGGATGCTGCCTTTGAAAAGGACGGAGCGCTGCTGTACGATTCCGACCTTGTCGTGGATTTCCTGATTGGTAAGCTCTTTTACATTGCGTCCATTCAGTTTAACGGTTCCGCAGGTTGCATCGTAGAAACGGGTGATCATGCTGACCAGAGTGGATTTTCCGCATCCGGTACCACCGATGATACCGACTGTCTGCCCTTTTTTTACAGAGAAACTGATATCAGAAAGGCTTGATGCACCGGCACCTGCATAGGTGAAGGATACCTTGTCGAATTCAACTTCATTTGCAGAAGGATCTGCCTTTGTAGAAGAGGTTTCCGGATAATGCATGGTAGTCCGGATATCCAGGACACCGGATACACGGTCTGCACATGCCATCGCCTTGTTCAGTGTAATGATCAGGGAAGCCAGCTTGATCAGCTCGACGATCATCTGTGCCATGTAGTTGTAAAGCGCGACAACTTGCCCCTGATGCATGGTTCCGAGATTGACCTGGAGTCCTGCTTTTGCGATCAGGATGACAGTTGCAATGTTGATCAGCACGTAGGTAAATGGATTTAACAGGGCGGAAATTCTTCCGACAAATTCATTTAACCTGGTCAGTTCGGTGTTGCTGATCTCGAATTCATTTACCGACTCTTCTTCGCGGCAGAATGCGCGGATGACGCGGACACCTGTCAGATTCTCACGGGTAAGTCCTGTGACGCGGTCCAGGGCAGCCTGCACTTTTTTGAAAAGCGGGATGCTGACCAGCATAATGAAAATGACGCCGACAAATAAAAGAGGGATCGCCACAACGAATACCAGCGCACATTTAAAGTTGATCGTAAATGCCATGATCATCGAACCGATTACGATAAACGGACTTCTCAGAAGAAGACGAAGTCCCATGTTGATGCCGTTCTGGACCTGGTTGATATCATCGGTCATTCGTGTGATCAGGGTGTCCGTACCGATCGTATCAAGTTCGGTAAATGAAAAGCCCTGAATGTGGTCAAATACGGCCTGTCTTAAATTGGTTGCACAGCCGACACTCGCTCTTGCAGCAAAATACTGTGCGGTAAAACTGCAGCTAAGACCGACTGCAGCCATGAGGATCAGCACCAGGAACATCTTTACGATGTAGCCGTGGTCATTGTTTGCAATACCAATATCAATGATCTTGGCGACAACCACCGGAACCAAAAGGTCAAATACGACTTCCAGCAGTTTGAATAATGGTGCAAGAATACTTTCCATCTTGTATTCTTTCAGATAAACCCAAAGTTTCTTCAAACACACTCACTCCTGTTCTTTACTTCTTAGTTTTTTCTTGACCTACTTATTATAATGCGCTACCATCAATATGAATAATATTGTTTTTATGACAGTTTAATATAAAAAAAGTATAACAATGTGAGTGGCAAAAATATAAATTGCTTATTCATGTTTTTGGCGGGTCAAGAGGTCAAAAATCCTCTCGCAAGCAAGCTTGCATCGGCTTTCTGACCTTTTGACCCTGGTATCATCATCATATAACTAAACGGAGGAAAAAAAGAAAATGGAACTCAGACAGCTGGAATATTTCCGGGAAATCGCGAATACGGGAAGCATCAATGAAGCGGCGAGAAAGCTCAATATGTCACAGCCGCCCCTCAGCTATCAGATCAGGCAGCTGGAAAATGAACTGAACGTGCAGCTGTTTGAGCGTACTCATAAAGGGGTGATCCTGACGGCGGCAGGTAAGCTCTTGTATGACCGTGCGGCGAGCCTTCTGGATTATGCCAGATCGACAGAGCTTGAGGTGTCCCAAACGGGTAAAAAGAGGGTTCTGAGAATCGGGATCACGCCGACGACGGTCGGCACAGTCATGCCGTTTATCGCAGAATTTTCAAAGAAAAATCCCGACGTGAATTTTGAGGTTCACGACGGGATCACATATACATTATACGATTATCTTCAGGAAGGGATTATTGACATTTCCGTTGTCCGTACTCCCCTTCGGCTGGATGAGGTCGAATTTGCGATTTTGCATGAGGAGCCGATGATTGCTGTATCAAATTCTGCAATGTCAGAAAATACAACAGCCTCGCTTACACTTACCGATTTGTTACACAAACCACTGATTCTTTACAGACGTTATGAAAAGCTGATCATGGATGCGTTTCATACACAAAATCTGGTGCCGGAGGTATTTTGTCTTTGCGATGATGCCAGAGGCGCTACTCTTTGGGTAAAAGAAGGGCTTGCCACAGCAATTTTTCCGCAGTCTATGCAGCCTCTCTGCGAAGGACTTACCTGTCAGGTACTGGATGAGGTCGATCTGATGACAAAGATCCTTCTTATTTGGAAAAAAGAACGTAAACCGTCTGCACTTGTGCAGGAATTTATGAAGGTCTGTCTGAAATAGGCAGCTTTGTCTATCTTCGATACAGATTTTTATAGCGTTTTTTGTCCTCTTTCGTTAAGATAACAGCCAGAAGCATGAACGCGACTCCTGTCAGAAGAACGACGTTCCAGGTAAATGTCGGCGTATGATTCTTGCGAAAATGATGGTTGATTGAAGCAGGAAAATGATGTATGTTAGTACTTAGAAACCAGCAATTGTAAGGGGAATACAATTGAGCGAAAAAAGGAGAATACAATGAAGTCAGAAGAGGTTATGACAATACTGGAAAATGCCATCCGTATCGGAAAAGGTGTGACCCGGTATGGAAATGTCGCATCGTATATTCCGGAGCTTGCCAAGGCAGATAAGAACAAACTGGGGATCTGTCTTTACACAATAGACGGCAATCAATTTGAGACCGGAAATACAGAGGACAGATTTACGATACAGTCCATTTCTAAAGTAATGGCACTGTGTCTGGCACTGGAAACATTTGGAGCAGAGTTTGTGTTTGATCATGTGGGCGTGGAGCCGTCAGGGGAAGCTTTTAACTCACTGGTAGAGTTGGATAACCGGAGCAACCGGCCCTTTAATCCGATGATCAATTCCGGAGCAATCACGGTTGCAAGCCTGCTTGTAAACCACTATTCCATCGAAGATATGCAGAAGTATATGCAGGACGTATGCGAAGATCCGGAGATTGCGGTAGACGAAGCCGTATTTCAGTCCGAGATGGCAACTTGCTCAAGAAATAAGGCGATCGCCTATCTTTTAAAAAGTAAGGATATCATTGATACCGATGTAGAAGAAAGTGTTACCTTTTATACAAAGATGTGTTCCATGTCGGTAAATGCAAGAGATCTGGCAATGTTCGGCCTTCTGCTTGCAAATGACGGAGTGCAGCTTTCCACCGGAAAACGTCTGATCTCATCCCAGACTGTGCGGATGGTACAGACCATTATGCTCACCTGTGGAATGTATGACGGATCGGGCGAATTTGCATTAAGAACGGGAATTCCGACCAAGAGCGGAGTTGGCGGCGGCCTGCTTAGCGTATCGAAAAAGAAAATGGGAATCGGGATTTATGGACCGTCTCTTGATAAAAAAGGAAACTGTATCGCAGGCTGCGAATTGCTGGGATATATCTCAGAAGCACTGCATCTTCACATTTTTGATACCAGAGAGTGGAAGGTAGAAGAATAAAAAAGACGATACTACAGAAATTCTTTCATAAGAGTTTCTGAGGTATCGTTTTTCTTTTATCTTAAAACAGATTTTTGAAGTTTCTCTAAATCAGCTTTATCCGGATGAGATAAAGCTCTGTCAAAGTTTTCAATCAACATATCAAGATTTGGTTTGTGGTTTGGATCTTCTTTCATTTTCACATACCGTTCTCTCATAGCCATCGGCATCTTGCCCTGGCACATATACTCTCCTACTATCTGATTGCTCGGATCAATATTTTCACGTACATTGTGAAGTACTTTCTGATAATACTCTTCGCTTCCACCAAAGCCGGCTGTTCCGAATAAGAAGATTTTTTTATTTCTAAGTGATTTTAACAGTGTGGTTGTCGCTTCGTCAGCAGTTCCTTTGTCTGTCCAGAAGCCGATATAGAGTATTTCTGACTGCGGATCTGCATCTTTACATAGACCAAAATAATCGAGAGTTTCTTCCGGAAGTATTTCGCGGATCGCGTCGGCAAGTTCCTTTGTATTGCCTGTCATGCTGCTGAATAAAATAGAATATCTTTCTTTTCCCATGTTTATTACCCCGTTTCTTTTAAACATATTTTAATTATAACACTATTTTTTAGGATTGACAGTTTTTTTGTGGTAGGCATAATACAAGAAATAAGGTAATATATAGGTATGAATAAAGTCATTTGGAAAGAAATGTATGAAAGCAATGGTTGATTTGAAAGTGCTGGAAGAAAAAACACCGATTCTGAAGGAAATCCGCAGTGAAAAAGAGGTGTTCTGGAAAAATTCGGACAAAACAGCTTGTGGGGAAGCAATGGAACAGATTGAACTTGGTATGGAAGATGTAGAAGATGCGGAGCACAGACTGGAGCGTTTTGCACCGTTCATTATGAAATGTTTTCCGGAAACAAAGGAGAGAAACGGAATCATCGAATCTGTTCTGACACCGGTTCCGAAGATGAAGGATTTGCTGAATGAGAAATACGACAGCAATCTGGAAGGAAACTTATTATTAAAGCAGGACAGCCATCTGGCAATCGCCGGTTCGATCAAGGCACGCGGCGGTATTTATGAGATTTTGAAGCATACAGAAGAACTTGCATTAGAGCATGGGATTTTGAGTCCGGAAGACAATTATGAGAAACTGGCGAGTGAAGAATGCAGAGAGTTTTTCAAAAAGTATACCATTCAGGTTGGTTCCACCGGAAACCTTGGACTGAGTATCGGAATCATGAGTGCAGCAGTTGGCTATCAGGTGATCGTACACATGTCAGCAGATGCGAAAAAGTGGAAAAAAGACTTGCTCAGAAGCCACGGGGTAACAGTAAAGGAATATGAGTCAGATTATAGTGAAGCGGTGAAAAACGGACGTGCTTTATCTGATGCAGATCCGAACAGCTACTTTGTGGATGATGAAAATTCAAAAACACTCTTTCTTGGTTATGCAGTAGCGGCAAAACGTCTGCAAAAGCAGTTGGAAGAAAAGAATGTTGCAGTAGACGAAGAACATCCGCTCTTTGTATATATTCCTTGCGGAGTAGGCGGAGCACCGGGTGGTGTATGCTTTGGACTTAAGCTGCTGTTCGGCGATCATGTACACTGCTTTTTCATAGAACCGACACAGGCACCGTGTATGTTAGTCGGAATGGCAACCGGACTGAACCAGGAGATTTCCGTACAGGATATTGGGCTTACTGGACTTACCCATGCAGACGGGCTTGCCGTGGGACGTCCTTCTGGATTTGTAGGCAGAGTAATGAAAAATCTGCTTGGCGGCGAATTTACTATCCGCGATGGAAAATTATATGATTATATGAGAGACCTTCTCGGAACAGAGAACATTTTCCTTGAGCCAAGTGCCTGTGCTTCTTTTGAAGGACCAATACAGATTGAAAAGAATGAATCTGCACGCAAATATTTACAGGAGAATCATCTTGAAGAGAAAATGAAAAATGCAACACACATTGCATGGGCAACAGGCGGAAGTCTCGTGCCGGAAGCAATTCGCGAAGAATACAAAAACACGTATCTGGAGAAATAAAAAGATGCGGTCTTCCTCTGAAGTGGCAGAAGAAGACCGAGTTTCTTTATTCATTTCCCATATTATTCGAGAAGATATCAGCTACTTCGCTGATGATAATGTAAGCTGTCGGATCGAGGCTGTGTACCAGATCTTGCATCCGTACAACTTGATAACGGTTAATAACAAAGAAGATCATTCCTTTGTCAAGGTTAGAATAACCACCCTTTGCTTCCAGACGCGTCATACCGCTTTTGAAAGTTTCGGTTAATACGCTGCAGATTTCCTGCGGATGCGCCGTAATGATGATGGCACATTTATCCCGGTCGATTCCTTCTACCACATAGTCGATCGTCTTTAAGGCTGCGAAATAAGCAACGATTGAATAAAGAGGGAGTACCCAGCTCTTAAGTGCAATTCCGCAGATGATGTATAAAACGATGTTGTATATCATAACGAAGGTTCCGACGGTAAGACCGATACGTTTGGCAAAGATAACAGCCATAACTTCAATACCGTCCATAGCACCACCATATCGGATAGCAAGCCCGCTCCCGATTCCGGAGATTACACCGCCAAAAAGTGCACAAAGCAGTAAGTCCGTTCCGGCAAGAGGGGAAGCAATGCTGACGTCAATCGGAAAAACATCGGTTATCAGCCAGGCAAACAGGGAATAGATGGTGACTGCGTAGATTGCATAAAAAGTAAACAGAATACCCTGCCTTTTCAGACCGATCAGAAACAAGGGGATGTTTAACACCAAAAGGAACAATGACAGTGACAGATAGGCAGGCGTGAGCTGTTCCAGTAGCATAGATGTTCCTGAAATACCGCTGTCATACAATTTGACCGGAGTCATAAAAAGCGTAATGCCAAAAGCATTTATGATACCGGCAAGGGTCAGCATCAAAAGATTGGTAATACGTGGTTTTTGGGTGTTTTTCATTCGTTAAGAACTCCTTTGTTATTTAATAATGTAATTTTTGAGGATTGCGAGAGTGCAAAGCACGTAGCAATCTGATATCAAAGGTGTCAAAATACCTTTTGACCCCAACATCATTTTTATTTTATCAAATAATGGAAAAGAAGTCAGTAAAAATCAGATAGGTTAGATCTGACGCTTTTCAAATTCTGCCCCCATACTCATTTTCACTTCAAATGTCGTCCCGTTATGCTTATTTGTATAAACTTCAATCGTTCCGCCATGAACCCGCACAACTTCTCGCACCATCGCAAGTCCAAGCCCCACACCTCCGAGTTCCCGGCTTCTTGACTTATCTACCCGGAAGAACGGTTCGAAGATCTGCTCTCTGAATGCTTCATCAATTCCATTTCCTGTATCCGAAACCGTCAGAACAACTTCGTTCTTCTTCCTTATTGCTGATACCGTAACGGATCCATTCTCCCGATTATATTTAATCGCATTTTCCACAAGATTATATAGCATTCTGTAAATCAGAATATCACTTCCTGTCAAAAATAATTCTTCATCTGCCTTTTCTCCTGCGCCCTGTGACTTCTGTATCAGTTCAACCTTCTTTTCCTGTGCCAGCGGTTCCAGATCTGTCAGCACTTCCTCAATCAGACTATGGAGCTCAATTCTGTCATTTCGTGATACGGTCTGTAATTCGCTCATATCCAAAAGCGTTCGGACCAACTTGCTAAGACGTTCATTCTGCTCCGTTACCATCTGAATTGTCTCTTCTGCCGCTGTTGTACTCTCCGGATGTTCTGTTGTATGGTATAGATCCAGTTGTGCCTGGATTAAAGCCAGTGGAGTACGTAACTCATGTGCTGCATTTCCCGTAAACCGGCGCTGCGTCTCGAATGATTCTGAAAGCCGCATAAGCATTTTATTGTAAGATATGCGAAGTCTGTCCAGCTCTGCAATCTTATTCTCTTCGATCGTATAATCTTTCAGATTCTGTGCCTGAACTTTTTCCACTGTCTCTGAAAATTCCCTGAGTGGTTTCAATGCCCGTCCACTGATAAAATACGTCGCTGCGCCGCCAAACAGCGCTACAATAGCAGTGATCAGAAGGCTTCTGCTTCTATAATCTGATTTGGAGTTATAAACCTTCATGGAAAACTGTGCCACAAAGTCATCCCACTCATTATCCGGAATATCAATGTACACAGATTCCGGCTCTGTGCCCTGATCGGTGATAGATTCCTGAAGTGTATCGAAATAATAGACTCCGTTTTTATATAAGAAAAAGGTAAGACATCCGCATAATATGGTGATCAACACTGTTGTAAGAAGTGTTAATTTCCACTGGAGTGATATTTTTTTCATGCTTTGCTATTTCCCCCTATCTTATAGCCCTCACCGATTTTGTTCACAATTGGATCATATCCGAGTCCTGCTTTCAGTTTTTTTCTCAAAGAAGACATATGCACTCGGATCGAACCGCTAAAACTGTCCACAGAAGAATCCCAGACATGCTCGATCAGTTCTTCCTGACTGACCGGTCTTCCTTGATTTAAAAGGAGATACTCTAAAATTCCATTTTCTTTTCTCGTCAACACAACCGGGTTATCGTCTGCATATGCAACCCTTTCTCTCGTATCAAATCGAAGTTTTCCACATTCCAGACAGATATTTTTTTGTACAAATTTTCTTCTTGTCAGGCTTCTCACGCGCGCTTCCAGCTCCTGCAGGTGAAATGGTTTTTCCATATAATCATTTGCACCGGAATCCAATCCCTCAACCTTATCTGCGATCTGACTTCTCGCAGACAGGATCAATACTTTTGTCTCTTCATTTTCTTTGCGAAGCTCCCGAAGGATCTCCATCCCATCCACCCCGGGCAGGTTAAGATCAAGCACGATCAGATCATACAGTTCCGCATAGATCATTTCCAGTGCCTGCTCTCCGTCATTACACGTATCCACCTCATAACCTGCCAGATGCAGACTTTTCGCGATCATATCACATAATTTTTTTTCATCTTCAACAACTAATAATCTCAATTTACTTTTCTCCATTTTCTTAACAGGGAATTTACATCCCATATTATATAATATAGCCATTGAACGGTCAATAAGCCGACTTTGAGCAATAACATTGAAAGGAGCAGTTACTATTTACAGTAACAAGTGGTATCTTAATGAAATCAGAAAAAGCAACGCAAATTTTTTTACTTGCAGCCGGTCTTGTATTTTTCCTTGTTGGAATTTACCGTGGAGAAGCTGCAACTGTACTCAGTAAGGCAATAAAATTATGTATGGAGTGTGTCGGAATTGGATAAGAAATTAAAATCAAACAAGAACTTCCTGGTTCGTTTCCGCGGATGGTTTCAGGCAGCTGCAACACTGCTGACAAATCTTCATATTCCGAATCTGTTTAAAGGGAAAATTTATCAGGGAAAGGCAAAAACAATCTGTGTACCCGGACTGAACTGTTACTCTTGCCCGGCTGCCACGGGTGCCTGTCCGATTGGAGCCTTCCAGGCTGTAGTCGGTTCATCAAAATTCAAGTTCACCTACTACATCACCGGATTTTTTATCTTGCTGGGAGTTCTGTTAGGACGATTTATCTGCGGTTTTCTCTGTCCGTTTGGATGGTTTCAGGATCTGTTGCATAAAATTCCGGGTAAGAAACTGTCTACTGCAAAACTAAAACCCCTGCGGTATCTGAAATACGCGGTCCTGGTCGTCTTTGTTATACTGCTTCCGGCATTTGTAACTAATTCGCTGGGGATGGGAGACCCATTCTTCTGCAAATACATATGCCCACAAGGCGTACTTGAAGGTGCAATCCCACTGGCATTTGTTAATTCGGGAATCCGTGCGGCACTCGGGCACTTATTTACGTTTAAGTTTACAATCCTTGTACTTGTAATCATCTTAAGCATTTTGTTTTACCGTCCATTCTGTAAGTGGATCTGCCCGCTTGGTGCCATCTACTCGCTGTTTAACAAAATATCATTACTTAAGATTAAGGTGGATCCTGAAAAATGTGTCAGCTGTCAAAAATGTAGCCATGCCTGCAAAATGGATGTAAATGTAGTAGATACACCAAATCATCCGGAATGTATCCGATGTGGAGCATGTATGAAAGCCTGTCCGACAAATGCAATCTGCTATCATTACGGATTTTCAGGCAAGAAACAGGCTGACAATAAATAAGCTAAAATAATATTCAAAGGAGATTAAAAATCATGAAAAACAAAACAAGTAGAACAAACTCAATGAAATTAAAAAAGGCAATTGCGGCATCTCTTGCCGTTTTCATTCTTTTTGCATTCACAGGTTGCAAAACATCATCCGGTTCTGCAACAACTGAAAGCTCAAAGCAGGAAGATACTTCCACAACAGATTCAGGCAGTTCGGGTGATCTGAATGAAAAGCTGAATGACCTTTACCAACAGGAAAACCAGATCTTTGCAGATCACAAAGATGTATGGGATAAAGCATTTGGCTTTATGAGCAAGAACACTGACGATGATACCATGAATGAAAATTATGCGGACTTTCTTGCAAATACAATAGAATCAAACAAAGATTCTTTCTCCGAAGAAGAATATGCTACCCTGAGTAAAGACATTGAAACGATCCGCGGTATTGAAGAAGAAATTGCAAAACTTGAAAAAGAAATTGCCGCAGCTGATTCTTCCGGCAGTAATTCTTCTGACACGGCTGACTCTACAGGTGTGTTCCACGGTTTCAAAGGGAAAGACCTGGATGGTAACGATGTAGATGAAAGCCTTTTCGCCGAAAATAAAGTTACGGTTGTAAATTTCTGGTTCAGTGGATGCAAGCCTTGCGTTGAAGAACTCGCTAAACTGAATGAATTAAATGATACAATTAAGAAAATGGGCGGTGAAGTTGTTGGTATCAATACAGATACATTAGATGATAATCAGGATGGTATCAAAGAAGCGAAAGAAATCCTGAAGGCCAAGGGAGCTTCCTACAAAAACCTGACTTTCGATTCCGATTCAACAGTTGGAAAATATGCAGGAAACATTATGGCATTCCCGACAACAGTTCTCGTAGATAAAGACGGAAATATCGTTGGCGAACCTTTCATGGGCGGAATCGATGATCAATCAAACTACGAGCAACTAATGAAACAAATTCAGTCCATACTTGATCAGGAATAATTCTTTTACTGAAGATGTATGCTAAATAGGGGCTGTGCGGCAGCCCCTATTTTTTGGTGTATCCCTATTTATCAGGATTCCACGTTTAACCTTTTGCTAGCTCTGAAGTTTTCCGAATGCTTTGTTTATGATTTAGGTAACATTCAAGCGTAGCAACCAACTGCCGATAATAAATTGACCACAAATGCATTATTTTTTCTTGTACAAAAACACATCCGACTCCGCTACTACTGCAATACCATTTTCGATTGCATAATCATAACCGATATCTTCATATAATAATTTCTGGGTCACATTTCGATAATCTGGTTCATAGAATCGGCTGGAAATAATCTCCTTTAACATTCCTGGAATATTATATTCCAGCTGAGCAGACGGGTTGTTCTTTGAATGCATTCTATCATTTCTAACAGTGTCAATTAGCTCATCCAGTTTCAAATCCATTTTTATTATGGGAAGTAATTTACAAATATCATATAAGTGACGTGAATCTCTATCCTGCATATTCTGGATACGGTAATCACAGATTGCAAATATCTTATCAATAAAAGTTCGCTCCACCGACTGTACATTCATAATAACTGTCGCTGCTTCAAACGGAATTGGAAGTGATATCCCATTATCTTTACAGAATTTTCCCACAAAACTTCCAACTTCATGTCTATCAACAGGGTATACTGTCTGATAGTAACTGGTCTCTACTATAATTTCCATTGGTTTCGCTGAGAAAAGAGAATCATAGCTAAATACATACATATTGTAATCATGTCTTGATTTAATTTGATCTGGATTTGTAAGTTCCATCCCCAATGATTTTGCAATTTCTATAATATGCTCTTTTGATGCTTTTCTCTCAGTCTGCGTCGGTTTTCGATTCATCGACAAATCAATATCTTCAGAAAACCGATCTATCAGATTATATGCTTTTGACAAAGAGGTTCCACCTTTGAACACAAACGGAAGATTAATCTTCGATAGTTCCAATAGAAACATTGATTGCACCGTGTCCTTCTCAACCATAAGTTCAGCTCTTTTACATTCACGAGCCACTGCCTCTATGATTTCTTTCCATTCATTCCTATATTCTCTATACCAGCTCACTCATCAGCCCTCCTTGATAAATATTCCGGTATACCCGATCCGGGAATAACGCAATGTATCTTTTTACAATAGAAAAATCCACATTCAGGATATTTACGAATTCTTTTAGTTTCATTCTCAATAAATTATCTGAAATCTCACTGTATTTATCGATGGTTGTCATCAGATCTAAGAACTGCAGAGCTGCCTGATTTTCCTTTGTTATTTCGGTAATAGGTTTATAAACGATCAGATTTCTACCATCAATGCAAAGTTTTCTCTGTTTTGTAGTTGCTTCATTTGAGCACACCTCTATGCAAGCCGGTGTTTGAGTGGTAAATCCATACATATTTGCAAGCTGAATTCCGGTAATATATCCAGTCACTCTGCCATTGGATTTAATAAATTTTTTATCCACATATTTGTCTATCGACATCTTCCCTTTAGTCCCCAGAATCGTTGTATACGATAAATAATAGACACCATTAAATAAACGCTCTAATTTTCCGTCATCTACAAGCTTTTTCATTTCCTGACGAATGTAGTCTCTGGAATCGCCTGGAAGCTCATACAAAAAGATTGGCTCATCTTTTTCGTAATTTTTTAATATATAGTCATATAGCATACGCTTTACCTCACATATTTGAAATTATATATTTCATTTTTATTATACTATATATTATGCACTTGTCAAATGCGATTCATTCATCTATTCTGAGCTATAATAAAAACAGCTGAATGATATCCTGTGCAAGTGATGGTTTTTGTATGCTTTTTCCATTTTTGTTTGAAGTGTACCAGTTATAGCCAATATATAAAAAACGAACCACATCCATTACGTGATTCGTTTTTTTACAATTATTACAATATTCTTAATATTACAATTCTATTTCGAACGGATAGCATCTCTGCTATATTTTCAAAATCCATCCCCGTCAGCTCTACTATTTTTTGCAAACGGTATGACACTGACCGAGAGTGCCCCCCCATTAGCTCTGAAGTTTTCCGAATGCTTTGTTTATGATTCAGGTAACATTCAAGCTTAGCAATACAATTCTCTGTTAGTATGTTTCGAAAATGCTCTGTTTCTTTTACATACTGTATTTAAAAACTCATAACCTGCTCTTCGTCAAGTCTTTTAAGAATTTCGCATGCCAGCTTAACAGCGTTATCAAAGTCGCTATAAGCTGAAATTCCGTAATGTGTATGTGCATAGCGGACCGGAACTCCGATAACGATGACCGGAACTGCTTTTTCAGTCAGATGTATAGCTGCACCATTGGTTGAGCCGGCACTACGAACTGCATCTTGAACCGGAATACCAAGCTTTTCTGCCAGATCCAGTGCATATCTTTGATAATGCGGATTGGTGATCATGCGGGCATCAATGTGACGCAGCATCGGTCCTCGCTTGATAGCTGTCTGAACCATATACGACTCAACGCAGGTATCATCTGCCGGGCAGCCTTCAAAAACAATTGCGATATCCGGCTTGATTACCTGTGCTGTCACGGTGGCACCGCGTACACCAACTTCTTCCTGTGCTGCACAAGCGCCAACAATATCCACATTCAGCTCCTGACCAGCCAGGGTATGCATAGTCTTAAGAATTGCCGCACATCCCAGACGGCAGTCAAAGCTCTTGCCAACCATCAGATCTGTGGTTTCTGAATATGTAAATGTCACATCCGGCACTACGGGTTCACCGATACGAATGCCGAACTTTTCAACCGCCTCTTCTTTAGAAACAGCGCCAACATCTACCGTGATATCTTTCATATCCAGAGGTGCTTTACGCTCCTGCTCTGTCATGAAATGCGGAGGCTTGCTGGCAGTAAGCCCCGGAATATATTCTCCGAACCGGTTGCGAACCAAGACTTTATGAGCCGGAATATTGTGGTTAACCCAACCTCCGATCTGAATGATGCGGAGAGTTCCGTTTGGGCAGATAGCCTGCACCATAAACCCAACCTCATCACTATGTGCGTCAAGCTGAACAACCGGACGTTTGCCGTTATTTTCTTTACGGCGGATATACAGGTTGCGCATGCGATCTTCAGTAATTTCTCCGAGTCCTTCTGCGTAAGGACGAATCGCTGCAACCACTTCATCTTCGAAACCGGATGTACCGTTTGCATTTGAAATTGCTGCAATCATTTCCAGCGTTGTTTTTTTATCCATTCTGACACCTCTCTATGAAAGTTTTACGTTCTTGAATTCTTCCATGAAATCAACAATATAGTTTGCTGTGGTCTCAAGCATCTCCTTGCCCCACTCTTCTGTAGCGGTACTCGGATGATCCGGTCCGATCCAGCCGCTGTCTGTTACATGCGGAGTATTGCGTATAATATCAACGTTAACTCCCTTGAACTCAACAGAACGGAAACCGGTTGTCTTCAGATTATCAGACAGGTGCTTAAACTGGAGTTCACCACCTATCTCACTCTTATCAACTAAAGACGGATCAATTCCAAGAATCGCAGCTGTTTCCTCACCACCGCCGTGGCCGCCTTTCCACGCCGGGTTCATATCCCATGCCATCAGCCACCAGTTAAGCATAGCCACCAGACAGCCCTTATCTTCGAATTCCATGCCAAGGCGTTCAATCATCTTGATGTTTCCGCCATGTCCGTTCAGAAAAACGAATTTTCTTGCGCCGTGACGATACAGACTCAGAAAAATCTGACGGCAAAACTGATAGAGTACCTCATTGTCAATATCAATTGTACCCGGATACGGAGCTAAACACTGGCAGGAACCATATGGAATGGTCGGAGCAATCAAAACATCACTCTTCTTCTCAATTTTCTCCAGCAAATGCTCCGGAATCAGTGTATCGGTTCCAAGTGGCATGTGACGGCCGTGACACTCAATACTTCCGATAGAAATAAGTACCATATCGTTTTTTTCAAAATATTCTTGAGCTTTCGGCCAAGTCAAATTTGTAAGTCTCATATTTTCTCTCCTTCCTACTAATAATTATTCTTCTCTGCTGAAAATCGGACTATTCGGAAACCAGACAGTCCGACATCCATCAATTACTGCGTTGCCTCCTATTCCCCTTTAGGATTTGCTTTTTTTATGACAATGCAGAATTTTTGAGATACTCTTGATAACCCAAGTATAGTCCAGGCAAATATGATTGTCAACAATTTCGACTTAATGTTAACAGCATAAAAAATGCTTTCGTTTTAGTTAACAATCTACTATAATTATAATAAGTTTTTTGCTAACGGACAAAAGACATCCGTGTAGTCGTTTCTACTAAACTAGTAAGGAAATGGAACATGCGAAAAATTGGCGGTATGTTCTACTACGAACCAAGCGCACCTATTGAAACCGGATACTTATTCTGAAAATTTATGAGGTAAATATGCAGAAACAACGAAAAACATCAAATACTATTACATCAGAAATTGTTCTTGAATCTCTGCGGGAGCAGATCATCAATGGGATCCTTCAGCCTCAGGAAAAACTGGTAGAGGCTGAAATTGCCAGGAAATTCGGACTCAGCCGAGGTCCTGTGCGCGAAGCGCTCCGACAGCTTGCTGTCGAAGGTTTAGTCGATTACTGTCCTAACAAAGGATGTACAGTCGCACTGCTTTCTCCACAAGACGCTTATGAAGTCTTTTTTCTGCGCGGCAGCCTTGAAAAACTGGCGATCCAGAAAAGCAACTGCCTCCTCAGTGACTATAGTCTCATGATAATGGAAGCCAGCATTGAAGAATTTCGAAAGGCTGTTCTCGAAGGTAATACTATGAAGGCTGTTCGTGCAGATGAGACATTCCACCTGCAGATCATTCGCTCTGCCCAGCTTAACCGATTGACTAAAATGTGGGAGTTGCTGAGTCCACTGAATGGTGCCATGTTCCTCTCGGTTCAGAATGCCAATCGCTTTGGACTGTTAAGCGGAGATGCTGAAACGCTTCAGAATGCCAAATGCTTAGAATCAAACACACCGGATCCAAATACCTCTTATAACGGAGGCACTGCAGTATGGACACACCAATGCCTGTTGGAGGCCATCCGGATTAACGATATCCAGGCAACCTGTGCTCTTCTGGACCAGCATTATGAAGAAACCGGCAGACGTGTATACAGACTTTCACTCATGAAAGAACAGGGTTTTTGATCTGTTTCATTAATAACAGATGTCAGAACTCTAAACTATCTGCATTCAAAAGGAAATACTTCATTCCCATGATGACAAATCCTTCATCATTTCTCCAAGGTTTCTTGCTGCCATTTAACAGGCCCTTTAGCTTTGCGTCTCAGACTTTCGTCTGATTTGCCATTTCACTTATTATTTTTTATTTGAAAACTAATTTTATTTTACGCCCATATTTCTTTGCATAGAAGAAAAAGCATTATCGCTTTAACGTAAAAAACTTGTTGTTTTTTTCGGAAAACTTATTCTGTCTTTCAACTTTTGTGATATAATGCTTCATTATAAAAAATCCCATGGATAAAATGAGGTGAACCAGGTGAAAAAGAAAACACTTGTGCCTCTTATCGGTTTTTTACTGGGCATATGCCTTGTTAGTTTAATTGTATACAAAACAGACACCCATGAAAAAGAGCAGAGACACATAACAGCACAATTAAATGTAGTCACCTATGGTGAACGCATAAAGAATGAAATTACAGCTGGAATTGAGATTACGGATGCTTTGAAGCAGATCTTAATAAGTGAAGATGGTGACATCTATCATTTTGAAACGATTGCCGGAAATCTTATATCTGATTCTATTGAAAGCATACAACTTGCTCCTAATGGTGTTGTAACCGATATTTATCCGGCTGCTGGAAATGAGGCAGGTAAGATTGATCTGATCCATGATAAAGACCGTGGAAAGATTTCCTGTTATGCTAGAGACAACCATACAATCATTACACAAGGTCCCTTCAAATTGAAACAGGGCGGATATGGAATTGCCGTCCGCAATCCAGTCTACCTGAAAGATAAAAATGATCAAGAGTATTTCTGGGGATTTACTATCGTTATCCTGCGTATTCCGGACATTTTTTCAGACTCGATCCATGCACTTTCAGATTTTGGATATGAATATAGAATTTTAAAAACAGTTACTCCCTGGAGTGACACTTATAAAGTGGTTTATCAGTCGGATGATCAAATAAACCATCCTGTTTCTTATACTTTTACAATAGGAGATGAAAACTGGAAAATTGAGGTAACACCTAAAAGTGGATGGAGAAATAGCACATTAATCATAATCACAAGCGGAATATTTGTTATAATAATCCTTCTTCTGACAGTTCTTACCAGAGTATGGTTAGTAGCAAAAGAACATAGGAACAAATATCAAATACTGGCACATACAGATTCTCTTACAGGTATTTATAACCGCTATGGATTTGATGAGTTAGCAGAAAAGATGATTTCTAAAAATCCTCAAACACATTTTGTGGCTGCACTCCTTGATATCGATGATTTCAAGTTTATCAATGATATCTATGGACATAGTTACGGAGACAGGGCATTAAAGAGTCTTGCAGACAGCATGAAGGCTTTTTTCCCATCCGATGCGTTACTGGGAAGAAACGGTGGTGACGAATTTTGCATTCTTTTACCAAATTGTACCTTTGCAGAAGCAGATGTACAGCTACAGCAATTCACCCAACTTCCCAAAACATTCTCATGTCATGGTAAGGAATATGCTTTTTATATTTCTCTTGGATATGCAGAATATCCAACATCTGCATCCGACCGTTCACAGCTCCTGCGCTGCGCAGATGCAGCTCTTTATGAAATAAAGCTTCATGGTAAAAACGGATGTATGGCCTACAGGAAAGGTCTTCAGTCAGGTGTCCGCAAACAGCTTGGATTCGCATTCAAGGATATTTCAGAACACCTTCCAGGTGCATTTATCATATACAGAGCTGACAAAGAAGATGATGAACTATTTTATGCAAATGATGAATTTCTTCATATGTCTGGATATAAAGATATAGATGAACTATTCAGACTTACTAAGAAAAGTTTTCGAAACTTGATTCGGGAAGATGAACAGCAACAGATAGAATCAAGTATCTGGGAACAGATTGACAGTGGTAATGAAAATGATTATATTCACTTCCATCTTCGAAAAGCTGACGGAACCTATTTTTCTGTGCTTGATCATGGAAGAATTGTAGAGAGCCAACAATACGGAAAGGTATTTTATGTATTGTTTATGGATTGGGAGGATATGCATGTTCGTTACAGTGATAAATTCTCAAGATAATAAAAATCGAGTAGGTGGCGGTGATTAACCGCCGTCCTCTCACAGCACCGTATGATGTACCGTTCGGTATACAGCGCTTTCAATAGTTGACGTGCACAGACTGGTAGGCTGTGGCTAAATCATAATAGCCACTGTTTATCAGTCTTTCTTTATTTAGCGCCCAAATCACAGCTTTGTTATTACTGATATACCAATACTTTCTGCCATCCAACTGGATCCACCGGAATTCCTTTTTCTTTAAAAGGTTATAAATAGTAGGTCTGCTGACTCCTAGGATTTCCTGTAACTCTTCAGGAAACTGAAATATACCATTGGGCTGAGTAATTTCCATGCATATAAACCCGAATACGTGAAACAGGAAATATGGGCAAGGCTACTTGCATCATTATAATCCGTTTTGAGGCAGATTTGCAATCTGTCTTTTTGTCGTGCTTTCCTTCATGAGTAAATCGTAAACATATCTGTAAAACTGTTCCACTAAGGCCCATCTGTAATTTGTTCTGTAAGAATTCGCTCCCTATTAAACGTTAACTAAATGACATTGGTTCAGTACCCTCACAGTTACGCGCAAAAATCCATTCCAAATCAGCTGCTCCGATAGGATTTTTGCCTTCCAGCCTAATTTTTCTTACGGTCAGCGCAGTAAATGCGCAGACCTACTGAACAGTTATAATTATTCTATATTATACAGAAAAATTTTACATATGACAATGGGAAAATATAGGACCTTTTATACAATATGTCCAAAAACATTAGCTGAAATCCTTCCTCTTTCCTTTACTTTCCTCCTGTTCCATGCTATGATAGCGATAGAATATTTCAGTTATATCCGAAAAATTTTTCGTAAATTCAGGAGGAAATGTAAATGAAAACACTTGGCTACTACAACGGTAAATTCGGACCTCTGGAAGAGATGACCGTTCCGATGAACGACCGCGCATGTTATTTCGGTGATGGTGTGTACGAGGCGACACTGGCGAGAAACGGAAAGATCTTCGCTTTAAAAGAGCACCTGGACCGTTTCTTCAACAGCGCCGGACTCATTAAGATCGATATCCCTTACACAAAGGACGAGCTTGCGGCGATCCTCTACGATATGCTGGCAAAAATGGACGATAAGGATATCTTCATCTACTGGCAGATGACCCGGGGAACCGGCATCCGTCAGCACCAGTTCCCAGCTGCAGGCACAAAGCCGAATCTCTGGATTTTCATGAAGCCTGGGAAATCGGCTGACTCCAGCAAACGTCTGAAACTTACAGACATGGAAGACACCCGTTTCCTCCACTGCAATATCAAGACATTAAACCTTCTCGTCAACGTCATGGCGGCAGAGAAAGCGGAGTCTCTCGGATGCGGCGAGTGCGTCTTCCACCGCGGTGATATCGTCACCGAGTGTGCCCACAGCAACGTTTCCATCATCAAGGACGGCGTATTTAAGACCCACCCGACAGACCACTATATTTTACCGGGAATCACAAGAATGCACATCATCCAGATCTGCAAGGATAACGGGATCATCGTCGACGAGACACCTTTTACCATGGCAGAGCTGATGGATGCCGACGAGATCATCGTCTCCAGCTCCACAAAATTCTGCTCCCCGGTCTGCGAAATGAACGGCACCCCGATCGGAGGAAAGGCACCGGAGTTAGTGGATTTGATCCAGAAAAAGTATACAGAAAAATTTGAAAATGAGACCATGTAAATGATCAGAGGAGCAGTTCAGGGCGCATGCCAGTTCATCTTGACCGTTGACTGCTCCGGCTGGCTTTGCTATTTCTAAACAGAGTAGAAATATCTGATAGATAGTTTGCAATTAGAATTTATCAGCTAAAGTCGCTGCCTGTTCGCACCCATCTGTCTTGTCAATATCGCCTGTATTTACAACTGCGGGAATCATTACCGCACCGACCATTTTCCATTTCAACAATGCAGCAGACCGTTCAATAGGAATCCGAATACCGTCCATGACAGATTTATCATCTTCCTCGCAGCAAGTAATGATAGCGTATTCTTTTCCAGAAAGGTCTACCTCTGCATGATAGAATGAAAACAGCTTATCAATGACCGCCTTTATCTGTGACGGAATCGTGTACCAGTAAACCGGCATGGAAAAAACAATAGCGTCGGCTTCCTGAATAGCCGGGGCTATCACATTGAAATCATCATCAAATGAACAGGCTTTTCCTGTCTTAAAGCATGTTTCGCAGGCATGGCAACCACTCACATTCATCATGGCAGCGTCAAACCGCTTTACCGTATGTCCTTTTTCTTCCGCAGCTTTGATAAAAGCCGCTGTCATTGCGAAGCTGTTTCCTTTTTTGCGGGGGCTGCCTGTGATTACAACAATTTTTTTGCTCATAAAATTGATCCTCCTTATGATAGCGGGATTGACTTTTCCCTCTTTCGATATTATCATAATAGCAAGAATGAAATGAAAATCAAGTACGCACAATTAAGTGCGATACTAAAATTCGTGTAATATACTTACGAAAAGGAAAGTGTAAAATGAGTGAACGTAATATTTCAAATGAATGCTTTAGAAGTACAGGATTTAGCTACACTTTATCTCTGATTAACGGAAAATATAAAATGACGATACTATATGTTCTGGCTGAGTTTGGCGTTGTCCGTTTCAATGAAATGAAAAAATACATTGATGAAATCTCCTATAAAACATTAAGCTCTACCTTGAAAGAATTAGAAGCAGATAAATTAGTCCATAGAGAAGAATATCCGCAAATTCCCCCCAAAGTCGAATACAGTCTTACAGAGCGTGGAAAATCTCTCATTCCTATATTGGAAACAATGTGCGATTGGGGAGAAGAAAACAGATTGTAAAAAAGCAGACTGAAATCTGAAACGGTTTCGGTCTGCTTCTTCATTGCATTTCGCTTGTGATAGCGGCACATAATTTCTTATTCGCCCATACGGATATTTTTTACTGTTTTCTGCTCGAATGTGAGGTTTGAATAAACTCTGCTTCCTCCGTTTCCAACAGGAGCTTGTGCAAGCAGCCCCACTTTTACAGTGTTGCCCGCAGGAAGATTGAAAAACCTCATCATGTAAAAGTTCTTTCCGTCAACGGAGTAATGAAACGCAAAAGAGTTTCCACATCTGCACACCTGTAGCCATGCTATGTTACCGTCAATATTGCACCCGTTTGCGTCGTCTGATTCTCCGTTTCGTGCGATAACGCTGACTGCGGCGTGTGTTCCAAAATCCGTCATTTCAAAGCACGCTTTCGCCCAGTTTTTCATGTCCTGCATTACCATAATGGAAGCAGAATCATAGGTATCTTTAAAGTCATGTGATACCTTTACTCTCATTACAAAATCGCCCGTAATCTCTGTGTAATAAAACGGAGCGTTGCACAAAGATTACGGCGTGATTCCTTCTTCTCCGATTGCGCCGTTGTTAAAGAAAAAATCGCTTTGTGCGGGAGCAAATATTTCTATCTTGTCCCCATTCGTTTTTACCTGTCCCTCATTTAGCCATTTGAAATCCATAGAAACGTCCTCCTTGTTGAAAGCCACAAACTTATCATAGTTCCATAGAAAGCCTTTGTAAAGTACGCACTTTGGCGTAAGATACTTACCTCAAAGTAATAAGGTGAAAAGTAGCTCAATATTCGGAATAGAGGGGCTGCTGTCTATCAAATTCTTGTGTGTTACTTTACCGCACATGAGCATTCGCGCCAGGATTGTCATTACCATAACCTTCCATCAGGTTGATTACTCCCCATACACCAAGACCGGCACCGATTGCAACGACCAGTGTCTGAAGGATATTGATAGCATTACTGAAAAATCCCATATGCATGTTCACCTCCCTTCTTAATTTTTCTGTGTTTTTTGTTATAGTTTCATTTTGTTGGTGACCGAATATTATATAATTTCATCGCTACCTCCTCGTTTTTAGGCACAAAAAAACAGTTACAAACTTTTCCGGTCTGTAACTGCTTAAAATCTTTATTTATTTTTGATGCTCAATAATCCATTGCAAAATATCTTCCGACTGTAATTTCCCCGCTGCAAGTAATAATATCGTATCACTCAATTCTTTTTGGCTATATGATAATTCATAACCATTCAATGCTAAAAACACAAGCATTACATGAGTACCAAGTCGTTTGTTTCCATCAATCATAGGATGATCTTTCACAATTCCAAAACACAGCTGAGCTGCTTTGGCTTGAATGCTTGGATAAAGTTCTATCCCGCCAAATGATTGGTATGGATTCATAAGTGCTGATTCCTACATTCCCTCATCTCTTATGCCCTTGCTGCCACCAGTGGCTTCTATCAGCTGATCATGAAGCATCAATACCTGTTCTTTAGTCAATGTAATCATTTCGCAAGTACCTTATATGCTTCCATATTTTCTTTAATCAGACGTTCTGATATCGCCATTACATCTTCAGTTGGTGCTGTTTTTTCCTGATCTGCCTTACTGAAATCTATAACAAGATATCGGGGAACATTATTTTTTAAAATAACAGCGGTTCCATGTTCATCAACCAATCGTGCAACTTTTGAAAAATTCTGATTTGCTTCTGTAATAGATATCATTGTATTTGTATCAACTGTCATATTGCATACACCTCTCTTTTACCTTTATTATATGCAAATTCTAGCTAGAATACAACCTATTTTCTCGCATCTTATCTTTTAATCATAATTTTCTGTTAAGGATTCCATAGATTTTATCTCTTCTTCTGCATTTTTCCTGAAATTAAGTAAAGAATCGGGTTGCCTTTACATAGTTTCCACTTTCAAAAAATAAAAAAAATTGTGTTTTTGAAAGCGACATCTTGCATATACTATTAGCAGACAGTATACTAAGTACAACGAAGCAGTTTCGAAAAATGAAAAAATTTCAATTTTTGAAAGTGGGTGACTATATGAAAACAATCACAAGAGCAAAATATCTCGATAGAATCATTGAACTGAATGGCACTCCTGACATCAAGATCATTACGGGTATTCGTCGATCTGGTAAGTCTAAACTGATGCAGGCGTATATTGCGTATCTGAAAAGCAACTTTGAAAACATCAATATTATCTTCATTGACTTCATGGATTTGGCGTATGAAGAAATCAAGGAATACCATGCCTTACACTCCTATGTGGAACAACATTATCAGGAAGGCAAAACGAACTACCTGTTTGTAGACGAGGTTCAGATGTGTCCCAAGTTTGAGCTGGCAATCAACAGCCTGTACTCTAAGGGAAAATACGACATCTATGTAACAGGCTCTAATGCTTTCCTGTTGAGTGCAGATCTGGCAACTCTGTTTACCGGACGCTATATTGAAATTCATGTGTTTCCTTTCAGCTTCCAGGAATATTGCCAATATTATGATGATATTAGTGACAAAGATAAGCTCTTTGATGAGTACGCTATCAAGGGCGGTTTAGCAGGTTCCTATGCTTATAGAACCGAAAAAGACAAAACAAACTATATCAAAGAGGTCTACGAAACTATTGTTACAAGGGATTTGGTACAGAAATATTCTCTCCCTGACACTTTGGTTTTGCAACGTCTGAGCGAGTTCCTTATGGATAATATCAGCAACCTGACTTCGCCTAATAAGGTCAGTCAGTTGCTGACAGCAAATGAGACTCCAACTAATCATGTAACCGTCGGCAAGTACATTAAGTATTTGTGCAATGCTTTTGTATTTTATGATATTAAGAGATACGACATCCGAGGTAAGAAATACCTTGAAAGCTCTGAAAAATTCTATTTGTGTGACAACGGTATTCGATATGCAATACTGGGAAGCAGAAATATGGATTATGGCAGAGTATATGAAAACATCGTTTGCATCGAGCTTCTTCGCCGTGGATATGATGTTTATGTCGGCAAGCTTTATCAAAAGGAAATCGACTTTGTTGCTCAGAGAGGCAGCGAGAAGATTTATATTCAGGTAAGCGACGACATTTCCAGGCAGGAAACATTTGAGAGAGAATACTCACCTCTGCTCCAGATCCGAGATGCTTATCCGAAAATGATTATTGCCAGAACCAAACATCCCCAATATAGCTATGAAGGAATCGAAATTCACGATATAGCCGATTGGTTACTACAAGAATAAACAGGTAGAATCAATAACGCCGGTACTGGATATCAAAATTCTGCACCGGCATTATTAAGGTTGTAATTATTTTCTATTTGTCACTTATCTTTGTTATTCTTTTCCTTTTCTAACCCTGATTTTTTCAGCTATCTATAACCGATGTCAGAACTCTAAACTATCTGCATTTAAAAGGAAATACTTCATTCCCATGATGACAAATCCTTCATCATTTCTCCAAGGTTTCTTGCTGCCATTTACAATGACAATCTTCTTGAAAGAGTCTGGGATATTACGCAAGGAGTTGAACTCCTGAGTTTGCTTTTCTTTCGAAATCATGTCATATGCAACCTGAATATAGTACCTCTGATTGCCTTGGTTAACCACAAAGTCAACTTCCAGCTGCTTACGGACACGCTTGTCCTCTTTATCTTTATCAAAGATCTGCACGACGCCCACATCAACATTGTAGCCACGGATCAGCAGCTCATTATAAACAATGTTCTCCATGATATGAGTAGGCTCCTGCTGTCTGAAATTCAAACGAGCATTTCTCAGTCCCAGATCAGTAAAGTAATATTTCAGATTTGCACCGATATATTTTCGTCCCTTAATGTCGTACCGGCTTGCCTTGGAAATCAAAAACGCATCTGCCAAATAGTCAATGTGGTTTGAGATAGTTTTATTGGTATAAGTCATCTGACGCTCACTGGAAAAGGTATTAGCAATCTTTGAAGGGTTGGTTGGTGCGCCGATTGCAGATGCAAGCACATCAACCAGAATACCAATTTCATCCACATTCTGAATTTTATTTCTTTCTATAACATCCTTCAGATAAACATTAGCAAAGATGTTCTTCAGATAGTCTGCTTTCTGTCGCTCACTCTGGAAACCAACAACCTGCGGCAATCCTCCATAGATCATGTAGTCATCCCAGGCATCATCATAATCACTGTCACAGGCAGAATAAAACTCAGCAAAGGAGAGGGGATAGATTCTGATTTCATCACCTCTGCCACGGAATTCGGTCACAATGTCACTGGACAGGAACTTGGAATTACTTCTGGTGACATACACATCAAAGTAAATAAAGATCCTGTTCTATATATCATAGTATGAACAGGATCTTTTTATAATGATTTATTTTCTATCTAAAATTTTATTAAACCGACTAAAGACTCCATAGTTTGTGTGTTTGACTTACTGTTTATATCTATCTTCTCCTAAATATTTTTCTATTCATTGCAATATAAAATTGCTTATACAGTCTCTCCCTTAAGGGTCTTGGTATTCTGGATAATATACAGAGCGACCGATATGACCATCATTATAGCGCACAAACCAATCAACAGATCTGATACCATCGGTGTAATGTGGAACCATATAATATGCACCGCTGCAGTTCCATATAATAAAAAGGTTGCTATCTTTCCATGCCAGTCTGCACCGTCTACTTTTCCTGTCTTTCGTATCACAAGACATCCACTGACTACCATATACAGCTCCTTACCTGCCATTATTACGATTAAAAGAAGCATATGCGGAAAACGAGTAAACAGACAGATTAACATCGCTGCCTGTGTCAGCTTATCAGCCACCGGATCAAGTATTTTTCCTAAATTACTAATCCTATGGAATCTTCTTGCGATATATCCATCAGCAAGATCCGTAAGACCAGACAGCAATAAGATTTCTCCAGCTAACAGAGGATTTTTTTTTACACAATAATTCCATATAATTACCGGAATCAGACAAAGCCGAAAAAAAGAAAGAAGATTAGGAACCGTAATAATTCTATTCAAATTTTCTTCCTGATTCACTTTACTCTGCATGTACGGTCAACTCACTTTCCTTTTTTTTAGACATAAACCAATAAAATATAACACAAAATGCTAAAGCAAACACAACACCAAAAACATTTTGAATCACTCTAAGACTAACCGCTCCTTTTAGTCCATAAGTCTCTGCAGCAATGGCTAAAGCACCAAATGTGTTAAATACTGCCTGCCAGCCATATTGTGCTGAAAATCCTACACCGATTCCACCAAGAATTCCTATATATGCATAGATTGACGAAGGAAGCAGAAAATATAATACTGTAAAACATATAACACCTGCAATATTTCCGACAATCCTTTTACGGACTCTGTAGTGCATATCTTCCATAAACGGCAAAATCGCAGACATGGCCGCAATACCAGCCCACATTGCACGTGGCATATTACAAAGTTCTGCAATGCAAAGGACAATCGGTACGCATAAAATCTGACATATCTGCCATTTTGTTCTGGAAGAAGTGATATCAAATTCTTGTATCAGATCTTTCAGATTTCTTTTATAAGTTCTGTTTTTATGATTTCGATAAAATACGAAGCAGGTAAGTGCTGCACCTAAAGCCATTCCGACTAATCGCATCTGATAGCTTTTTCCCGTAACATCATAACCATATAGTAGCAGATACCCAAGAACCAATGTAGATTGATTAAACATGAATGGATTATGGCATCCGAACAGAATCAACACAGCCAGTGCCGCAATATTTAACAGCATTCCCAATACTGGTGAAAACTGATTTGCTAAATGCGGACATACAGTCATAATTACAAAGAACAAAGCCAAAAGCATCGTAGATTGGCCGGTGTGGATCCCCAGATCCGCATTTCTAAACACCATGAGACATAATAAGACTACTACACCTACAATGCTGTTCTCATTTCCAAATAGGATGCTGAAAATACTAACAAAGAAAAAACAAAATGCCATTGTAACAGCTATCTTCATCAGATATACCCACATATGATATAATTTTTCTTTTAGTGTTTCACTCTTTTTCAATAGGTTTTTAGAACCTGCCTGATTTAACTGCAACTCCTGATAAAATGTCATATAAATCCTCCTATCTTCTAATTTATCTTAAAACTATATAATCTCATCTTTCTGCTTTGGCAGCTCTATAACAAATCTGCATCCACCATATTCACGGTTTTCTGCTTTGATTGTTCCTCCGGCACTATCTACAATCCGTTTTACAAGTGCAAGACCTAGGCCATTTCCTTCTGCTTTATGAGATCCATCTACCTGATAGAACTTGTCAAATATTCTGGATTTTACATCATCCTCTATTCCTGGTCCTTCATCTTCCAGAATGAACTTAACAGAATCCTGTTCTTGTTTCAGAAACATCGTAATTGTCCCCTTTGCAGGGCTGAATTTAATAGCATTATCCAAAAGATTTATCCAGATATGCATAAAAAGTCCTTCATTTCCAGTATATTTAACTTCCTCCAATTCTACCTGAAAACCAATTTCTTTTTCTGCCCATTTTGTTTCCAATGAAAGAAATGCCTGGCGGATCTGTTCATCCAGACGATATTCTGTTTTTTTCATTGGTATATTCTGATTCTCTAACTTGGATAACAGCAAAATATTACCAACCAATCCGGAAAGTCTTTGGGTGTTAAATAAGATTTTTTCTACATATTCCTCTTGATCCGGAGACAGTTCTTCTCCCTGAAGCAGCATTGTATATCCTTCAATGGCATTGATCGGGGTCTTAAACTCATGAGAAACATTAGATACAAAATCCATCTGCAGCACCTCTGTTGCACGAAGTTCTTTTGTCATAACGTTAAAACTTTGATAAGATTCTCCAACTTCTGCTATACGGCTGTTCGTTTCCAAATGCTGTTCAAAATCTCCCTGAGAAACTTCCTTCATTGCTTTACTAAGTCTGGTAATTGGTTCCAGTAACTTTGCATTGATAAAGGAAGTGATCAGCCCTGCAATCAATGTATTGAAAATCAAAAGCCAGCCAAGCACAGGTATGCTGCCCGGCAGATTAAAAAAATGATTCAAAAAAGCAAATAATAAAGCAGATATGACTGTTGAAAATACAAGTGCCAGCCAGATTGCACCAGTCAGACAGGATCGGATCCGCAATCCTTTTTCTTTCTTTTGTTCCATTATTTTTTCACCACCTTGTATCCAATTCCACGCATTGTTACGATTTCAAAATCCGAGTTATCTTTAAAACGCTCTCTGATTCTTCCTATATGTACCTCTATCGTATGTGGGTCTGCCTCCGTCTCGTATCCCCATACTTCATCCATCAACTGTTGTTTTGTAAATGTTCTGCCTGGCGAAGCTGCAAGCTTATATAAAAGCAGGAATTCTTTTTTAGGTAAAACAAGACTTTCCTTATCAGTTGTAACCGTCATTGCATCATAATCAAACTCTGTTGAACCGATCACAATTTTGTGTTCATTCAGTATCTGTGCACGGCGAAGCAGTGCTCCGACTCTTAAAACCATTTCATTCACATTTACCGGTTTTACCATATAATCATCACTTCCCGAAAAAAATCCCTGACGCATATCATCAAAGGAACCTTTCGCAGTGATCATAAGCACTGGTATCTGATATCCTGCTGAACGAAGTTCTGACACCAGTTCATAGCCATCCATAACCGGCATCATAATATCAGAAATGATCAAATCAATATATTCCTTATCCAATACTTCTAATGCCTGTGTTCCATCCGATGCACTTTTGACTTGATATCCATTCTTCTCAAGCACTTTTTGGAATAGCTGGCTTAATTCTTTATCATCTTCTACAATCAATATTTGAAACACGTTTTCCTTCCTCCTCATTAAAACAGATACCTTGCCCATCCAAGCAGATGCTGTACCAAAAATATTTTTCTCTGACGTTTCTTTGTTAATTCGATTGGCTCTACATGATATGGATCATTATAAGTTCCGCCTTCTAATATCTGGCGGGACACTTTTTCATATTCCATCATGCCCTCTTCCAACTGTTTATTAATATCTTTACTGCGTATTACAAGCATCAGTTCCGTATCCAGATATGCACTTCTCATGTCCATATTAAAGGAACCGATTACAGACAGATCATCATCAATCAGAATACTTTTTCCGTGGTATGAATAACCATCTTCATATTCCCAGATATCAATTCCTGTACTTAAGATTCTGTTTCTGTTTTTCGCATAATCAGCAGACCCAAATGGATTCCCATTATTCGCAACTGAATTTGTCATGATAGAAAAATCCGGAACTCTCTCCGCAATCTCTTTCCATGTATTATACATCATATCATTGCAGATAATATATGGTGTATGAATTTTCACGCGCTCTTTTGCATTTTTCATTAGTTCTCCCAGTTGATACCAGACTACTGGTTCCTTGGGACCTGTGTGGATAGGATTTGACACTAATGCAATCTTTTCTGTCTCAAAAGTTTCGTCCGTGTAATCGGTATCGCAGATTCTTTCCTTATTCTCTTCAAAATATTTCTGATAGCCGTTCTGCAGCTCTAAAACTGCGTTCTTTACAGATTTTCTATTTGCCAGTTTTTTATTGTCATGAAAATAACCACTGTCTTCCTGATCCCATATCGTTTCAAAATACTCTAACAACTGGTTAACTGAATTTTCTTTCTCAGGTTCATCGCAAACCACTAACACATCTCTGTCATAGTTCTTATGTCCCGGAAAATCACCCAGGAAATAATTGTATGTATTTCTTCCACCAAGAATATATGTCTTACCATCTGCAATTAAATATTTATCATGCATTCTACCCATCATTTTCCACGGTTTCAACGGATTGGCCTTATTATACAGTTTAATTTCAACATTCTCATGGGAAGATAATCCATAGAAATACGGATTTCCTTCCATATCAATCCAGCTCTCCATTCCATCTACTAACAGACAAATATGTACACCTCTGTCTGCCGCATCATGCAGTGCTCCTAAGATCAATTTCCCACTTTCATCGGATTGAAATGCAAAAGTAGAAAGAATAATTTCCTCTTTTGCATTCTTAATCAAACGCACTCTTTGTAAAAGTGCTTCAGGATTCTTTTCTATGATTACTGCCCGTTCTGTATTTTCACTGCATTCGTTCCATGATCCATTTTTTGTTTCTTTTTTGGTTGTATTGGACACTTCCGGCTGCTTTTTATATGCAACGCAGATTCCGAGCAATTCATAAAAAGCCACACATAAAAAAATTGCCAGTATAACAAGAAGGATTTTACATATTTTATGCTTTTTCATTGTGCATCACCTGATTCCTTTTTATTTCATACTTATACAATACAAAGTCAATCTCAATTTAACCTCAACAAAATTTATTTTTCATAAAAAAATATGACCGGCTTCTTTTTAAAGAAACAGTCATATTTTTATTCTAATATATGAAGGAGCTTTTCTTACTCTGGTGTATTAATCACTATTTTATTTCTTCCATAAGCTGTCGGATTTTTCTCAATGTACACCGTGTAACTGCCAATTCATCTTCTTGTATATTCGATATGATTTTTTCATAGGCTTCTATCATTTTTTCTTTCTGACAATGACTTAATTCAATTGCCTTGTTCGTCAAAACAAGGTATGTTCTTTCTTTTTTTTCATCTAATTTCCAGATAATATATCCTTTATTTTCAAGACTTTTTACCATCTTAGATGTTTCTGGAATCGATAATTTCATGTGTTCTGCCACTTCTGAAAGATATACTCCTTCATGACAGTCTGATTTTTCAACACATTCCTTTATACTATATGTTTGCAGGTTTGGGAGAGATTGTTTCTTTTCCCGCCTTTTCTCTGATTTACATCCCCGAATAAGAGGTGACAACAGAGCGGAACCCAAATGTTAGCTGAACTTCCTAAAACCCATGTTTGCAAACAGGTGATTTTGATTAGCTGTCAGCTAACAAAAATCGAATTGCGTTAGCTGGTAATTGATCATTTTGAATGGAAAATCATGTCACGAACGTGATTAGAAAATAACAAAAGCGTTCGCTGTCAGCTAATCCAGCTAACATTTTCGAACGCTTTGAAGCCCGTCGCCAAGAGGATTTGAACCTCCGACCCCTCGCTTAGGAGGCGAGTGCTCTATCCAGCTGAGCTATGACGACACATGCCGCAAACCCTTGATTTTACTGGGTTTCTGGGATTTTTCCCTTCGGCCATATATAAGATTATCAACTCTTTTTTCGAGTTGTCAATCTACAGATTTTTTCGATTCGGTAACATTAGAACGTTCCCCAAATTGGGGAATGCTTTGTTGTCACCTTTGGCATTTTTCAGAATAGATTCGAACTGAAAGTTGTTTTTCATTTTTTCCCCTTGTGGAATGCCTCGGCTTTCTCTTAGGAGGCGAACCCTCTATCCTACTGAGGTACTGAGACACATCATATTCAGTTAGCAAAAAATCTTCGTCCCAACAAGCGCTTAGGAGATGCTTGTTATACTCATTTAACTAATAGAACATATACATATATCATACCTTTTGAACATGAAAATGTCAAATGCTTTTCTAAGAGGATGATCATGGTGTGAGGTAACAGAGCGGGATTTGGTATGTGAAATAGCTTTTACAGGACTTTTTTATGTAAAGCCGAATGTCCTGAAACGCATATACAGATGTTGGGGCCAAAAGGTATTTTGACCCCTTTGATACCAGATTGCTACGTGCTTTGCACTCTCGCAATCCTCAAAAACAATCGTAATCCGCTCATTTTTCTTTGAAAAATGGCTACTTACTCATGTTTTGGCAGGTCAAGAGGTCAAAAATCCTCTTGCAAGCAAGCTTGCATCGGCTTTCTGACCTTTTGACCCTGGTATCATATACAAAAAGCACGACCATTTTTCAATCAAAAGAAATTTGGTCATGCTTTTTATATAAGTCAAAATTCTTTCCTAAAAATTAATATGCCCCTGCAGCCAGATCTGTGCCTTTAGCCGTCTTCCAACTGCCGGTTCGCCAATCACCTTTTCAACCGGTACGCATACATCAAATTGAAGCTCATTGGTTTCAACTGTAAGAACATAAAGTTCTTTCCCGGTAAGAAGATTTTCGATGGTATCGATATTCAGAATCTCACCAAGGATCGCATACTGGTCACATTCAAGACCAGATGGCATAAAATGCGTATCGACAATACTGTAAATATCTTCCCCACGGATCCTTTTTGATACTGCAGCATAGGTGTCGATGTCGTCAAGTGTAAGGCTTTCAATGGCATCGGGATTTCCTTCCTTTGCTGCACTCATAAGCATCATCCGGTTGCGGAGATCTTCCGCTCTCTTGTCCACAGCGCCTTCATCCTTTGTGACCGGAAGCAAAATTTTCCCACTTAAGGCAAGCCCGGAAAATGTTACAGAGATTGAACTTTTGTTCAGACCGCCGAGAGTGGCTTCTTTTATGTACTCCATTCCGTTCTGGATATGGAAAATGATACTGCAGCCGAGCTTTACATCCTCGCAGACACCAACATAGATCGGTGAGGATGCTTTCTGCTCTACTGCAATATCAGCATAAGAGCTGACTCCACTGCCTGAAAAATATGGGAAATAGCATTCTCTGCGGAACTCTTCATCATTTTCATCGATAAAGCCGCAGGAAGAAATGCCAATTCCGTTGCCGTATTCCCTGCGAAGCTCACAGAGATCTGTGTGTTCGTCCAGGGCAATACGGTCATATCCGGAAAATTTCTTTTCGGATTCAAGAAGAATCTGATACCATTCGCGTTCAGATGCGATATCGTGGAATCCGATAGCGTTTAAATATTTATGCAAAATTTACCTCGTTTTCTATCTGATTTCAGACTTACCGCCCATGTATGGACGAAGTACTTCAGGAATGCGGACAGAACCGTCTGCCTGAAGATTGTTCTCGAGAAATGCGATCAGCATTCTCGGAGGAGCTACCACTGTGTTGTTCAGTGTGTGTGCGAAGTATTTGTTTCCGTCGCTTCCTTTTACACGGATGCCAAGACGTCTTGCCTGTGCATCACCAAGGTTAGAGCAGCTTCCTACTTCAAAGTATTTCTTCTGTCTTGGAGACCATGCCTCTACGTCACAAGATTTTACTTTAAGGTCGGCAAGGTCACCTGAACAGCATTCCAGTGTACGAACCGGGATATCAAGAGAACGGAACAGATCAACAGTGTTTTTCCATAACTTATCATACCATTCTTTGCTTTCTTCCGGTTTGCATACAACGATCATTTCCTGCTTTTCAAACTGATGGATTCTGTATACACCACGTTCTTCGATTCCATGAGCTCCTTTTTCTTTACGGAAGCATGGAGAATAAGAAGTCAGTGTCTTTGGAAGTTCAGTTTCATCAAGCATGGTATCGATGAATTTACCGATCATAGAATGCTCACTTGTTCCGATCAGATATAAGTCTTCGCCTTCGATTTTATACATCATAGAATCCATTTCGGCAAAGCTCATAACGCCTGTAACAACATTGCTTCTGATCATGAAAGGTGGGATACAGTATGTGAATCCACGATCGATCATAAAGTCACGTGCATAAGAGATAACTGCTGAGTGAAGACGTGCAATATCTCCCATCAGATAATAGAAACCATTTCCGGCAACCTTTCCTGCACTTTCAAGATCGATTCCGTTGAATTTTTCCATAATTTCTGTATGGTATGGGATCTCAAAGTCCGGAACAACCGGTTCACCGAATTTTTCAATTTCAACATTCTGGCTGTCGTCTTTACCAATCGGTACAGATGGATCGATGATATTCGGGATAACCATCATATCTTTTTTGATTTTTGCTTCTACTTCTTTTTCTTCAGCAGAAAGTTCTTCCATACGGGTAGCGTTTTCCTGAACTTTTTTCTTAAGCTCTTCTGCTTTCTCTTTTTCGCCATGAGCCATGCATGCACCGATTTCTTTGGAAACTTTATTTTTCTCAGCGCGAAGTGCTTCTACTTCACCTTTGATTTCACGGTTTCTCTTGTCAAGCTCGATTACTTCGTCTACAAGTGGAAGCTTTTCATCCTGGAATTTTTTCTTGATGTTTTCTTTTACAACATCCGGGTTCTGTCTTAAAAATTTAATATCTAACATAATTGTTCTCCTGTCTTATTCCTTTATTTTTTTATATTTTATGATGTAAGTGCCAAAAGGTATTTTGACCCTTTGATACCAGATTGCTACGTGCTTTGCACTCTCGCAATCCTCAAAAACATTCGTAATCCGCTCATTTTTCTTTGAAAAATGGCTGCTTACTCATGCTTTTGGCGGGTCAAGAGGTCAAAAATCCTCTTGCAAGCAAGCTTGCATCAGCTTTCAGACCTTTTGACCCTGGTAACATCATCTTATTCTATTGCCTGAGGATTATCAAGGGATTCAGGCAAAATTACTGTGGTTTGATCGCATCCTGTACATCCGGATCATACATTTCCTGGTAAACGGCCTGATCTAGTGATTCGGCCTCTTCTTCAGAGAGTTCAATGTAACTTTCACCACGCACAATTTCTTTTATATAAGTGTAACAGCCATCTCGGCTGTGCATGGAATTGAGGATCCATCCATTGTTGTCATTGTCAAGCATTGTGAGGGCAAAGCTGAGTTTTCCACCCATTTCACCGAAAGCATCGTATTTTACAATACCGACTTTCTGATAGCTGCTTCGCAACGCACGATACAATATGCGGATATCCGCTTTATTCTCGTGGGCAATATTGGAAAGCTCATCGAGCTCATTGAATCTTGCGATGAAGCTTTCTTCAAGCGTTTTGCCGTCCTGTCCACGCATGAATACGTTATAGCTCGATTTCAGACGGTTGTATTTCATATTGACATTAATATAAAGAAGAAACATCAATATGATCAGCATGATAAGAAAAAGAAATATATACGCCGGATCAATTCCAAGTGACTTTAGAATTTTACTTTCCATATATTATTTTCCTTCCTGTATTGACATTAACAATTCAAATATACGTTCCAGATCGTTGTCCGAATAATATTCAATTTCAATTCTGCCTTTTCCGTTTGCTTTATGATTGACATGGACTTTGGAACCGATGATTGACTTTATACGTTCCTCCAGATCTTCATATACAAATGCATTCTGGATAACAGGCTTTTCTTTTTCTTTTTTGGGTTTCTTTAGTTCTTTGACAAGTTTTTCAGTATCCCGGACACTGAGCTTCTCATCAAATACTTTATTGGCAAGAATGTACTGCTGCTCTTTATCCTCGATTGCAAGAAGAGCACGTGCATGTCCGGTTGAAATCATGTCATCGATGATCATCTGCTGTACTCTCTCGTCCAGCTTTAGAAGACGCATGGAGTTTGTAACAGCAGTTCTGCTCTTTGAAACTCGCTCGGCTACCTCGTCCTGTTTCAGACTGAATTCATTTAGCAGGCGTTTGTATGCCTGCGCTTCTTCGATTGGATTCAGATTTTCACGCTGAATATTTTCAATAAGAGAAATCTCAACGATTTCCTGATCTGTGTATTCTTTAATGATGACAGGAACCTCTTTGATACCGGCCTGCTTTGCCGCACGCCAACGACGCTCGCCGGCGATGATCTCGTAGTAATCGTTCCGTTTCTGAACAATCAGAGGCTGTAGGATTCCAAACTGTTTGATTGAATCGGCAAGTTCCAAGAGAGCATCTTCCTCAAAATGTTTTCTCGGCTGGTCACGGTTTGGCTCCACATCATTGATCTTCATCATGATTGGTCCGGCATTCACTACTTCTTTTTTAACCGGTGCAGTATGTTTTGCGGTTTTGTTTTCTTTGATTAAACTATCCAGACCTTTTCCAAGTCCGCCTCGTTTTGCTGTCATGCTTACTCTTCTCCTTTATGAATTACTTCATCTGCTAATAACATATAACTTTCTGCTCCTGTTGAACGAGGATCATATAAGTTGATTGGTAAACCATGACTTGGGGCCTCTGCAAGTCGTATATTACGTGGAATGATAGTTTTGTAAATTGTCTGATCAAGATTATCTTTTACATTTTCAACAACTTGCAGAGAAAGATTGGTTCTGGCATCATACATGGTAAATACAACACCTTCCATTTCAAGGTTTTCATTCAATCTTTCTTTTACAAGCTCGATTGTTTTAATCAGCTGGCTCAATCCTTCGAGTGCATAGTATTCACATTGTATTGGAACCAATACTGTATCTGCTGTAGTCATTGAATTGATTGTCAGCATACTAAGTGAAGGTGGGCAGTCGATAATGACGTAATCGTAATTACTTCTTATCTTAAGCACCTCATCTCTTAAAATGTATTCTTTGTTCTCGGTATCGAGCAACTCTATTTCGGCGCCAGACAGATCAATGTTTGCGGGAATTACGTCGAGATTTTCAATCGCTTCTTTCTGTAACACCTGATCTATAGTGGCTTCGCCGATTAAAAGATCATATACAGTATAGTCAACATTATCCTTATCTATACCAAGACCACTGGACATATTTCCCTGTGGGTCCATGTCGATTGAGAGAACTTTCTGCCCTTTCGCCGCTAAACACGAGGATAAATTGATCGCTGTTGTAGTTTTTCCAACACCACCCTTTTGGTTGGCAACGGCAATTATTCGTCCCATTGTAATTACCTCCTTTCTAATAGTGTGCAAATATATATGAAGTCTTATTTACATCTAGGTATAATTGTAGCACTAAACTTTATCTAAATCTACTAAATGTTTCACGTGAAACATTTATTTCGGCATTTTTTATAAATAAGGGAATGTTTCACGTGAAACATTCTACATAAAGTGAAATGTAAAAAATGTATGAAAATATTATGATACCAAGGTTAACAGGTCAGAAAGCCGATGCAAGCTTGCTTGCAAGAGGATTTTTGACCTCTTGATCAGTCAAAAACATGAGTAAGTAGCTATTTTTTAAAAGAAAAATGAGCGGATTACGAATTTTTTTGGGAATTGCGAGAGTGCAAGCATGTAGCAATCTGGTATCAAAGGGGTCAAAATACCTTTTGACACCAACCTCATATTATGGATAAAAGAAAATATATTTGGCTATGAGCAACTGAAAAGAGGAGACGAAATGTTTCACGTGAAACATTTTGTCGAAAACCAAGGAACAATAACATGATGTAAATCTTTAAACTGTGAGGAGATTATGGTATACTTATCTATAAGCCGCAAGGTGGAATAATAGACAAAACAGATATTATTTGCGAGTATGATCTTGCTGAATCGGAACAAAAAAGATTCGGAGAAGGGAGCAATTGACAATGAAAAATAAATTGAAAAGTTGCGCGATTTTAGCAACACTTGGTACGATTACAATCCATCTGATAAATAAAACGCTTATAGAAATGGCAACAAAAGACAGTTTGTTAAACTTATCTGAAGGAAATTATTATGACTGGAGATTTGGAAAAATCTATTATAGAAAACAGGGAAATGGTAAACCACTACTGCTTCTTCATGATCTGGATGCAGAAAGCTCTGGCGTAGAATGGAAAAAAGTAGCAGCAATTCTTGCAGAAAAGCATACTGTTTATACCGTGGATCTGCTAGGCTGTGGGCGATCTGAAAAACCAAATATTACTTATACTAATTTCCTTTATGTACAAATGCTGACGGATTTTATTAAACATATCATTGGCGAAAAGGCAGATGTTGTGGCTACAGGAGAATCGGCTGCTATTGCAGTTATGGCATGTGCAAATGATGAAAACGTGATTGGAAAGATCTGTATGGTGAATCCACTGTCACTTACGGAACTTGCAAAATGTCCGAATAAGAGAACCAAGACGCTGAAGTTCCTTATCGAAATACCGATTATTGGTACGCTGCTGTACAACATTATTCATTCAAAAGAAGCGATTGATGAAAAATTTGTGGATAAGTATCTGTACGACGAAGATGCGGTAGATTATCAGATGACGAAGATATATCATGAATCTGCTCATAATGAAAACGCACATTCAAAATATTTGTTTGCAAGCATCAAAGGTGGATATACAAAGACAAATATTTATCATTGCATTCGCAAGGCGACAAATAGTATCTGCATTATCTCTGGACAATATGATGAAAACAGTATTGAAATTGCTAAACAATATCAGAAGCATGTGCCTGCTATAGAATGCATGTGTATAAAGGATACGAAACATCTTCCTCAAATTGAACAACCGGAAGAATTTGCAGAACAGCTGGATATCCTTTTCTCTGCTGAATAATATAAAGTACTTTCAGGTACACAATATAGTCAAATGCGGGATGTACACCGAAGCGTACATCCCGCATTTGGTTATATATGGTTCTTGCCCAACTTTTATGATTATTTAATAACAAAATGTTGGGGTCAAAAATCCTCTTGCAAGCAAACTTGCATCGGCTTTCTGACCTTTTGACCCTGGTATCATAACAAACAGAACTGGTGCTTATTCTGCTCATGAGCACCATGAAAACCGACATGCAACTCTAGAAAATTTCTATGTAAAATGTCTTTCTCTGAAAAACACAACGAAAGGATGATTATTGGGCTTTTTATAAAAATGATCAAGCTAAATGAAAATAAAAAATCAGATTTTAAGCGGGTAAGAAATTGAACTTACCCGCTTTTTTGAAATGAAACAGAAAAACAAATTTCTGGCAGAACTGTATGCGAAATAAAAATGCATTTTTAAAACATACAGAATTGAACTGATAAAAATTGAACATACTACACAACCAAAATTGAACTGCCATAAAAAAGAATTAGTAGCAGAAGGTCGGGATAAAGAAAAAAAGTTCAATTCCACTTGCGGCATATACAGACTACAGGCATGTGCAGCTGTTTATCCATGGATAGGTTCTTTGGAAGGAAGCCCTGCTTTTCGCGGAAACTTCTTCCCTGTAGGTTTGATTTTTTTGATCTTTACAAATGAACGGCTGATATCACTGCCTGGAAGCTGGAATACAACTGGTTTATTTTGTGTACCTCCAAGGACATGTACTGCGGTTTTTGCAGCGGAAAGTTCATTGACAATATCACCGGATTTGTAAGAAATAAAGAATCCACCAACCTTTACATAAGGGAGGCAGTATTCGGATAATGTAGATAAATTGGCCACTGCACGTGAAACACAGAGGTCAAACTGTTCCCTGTAGTCTGCCTGGCGGGCAAAATCTTCTGCTCTGCCGTGGATTGTATGGATATCCGTAAGATTTAACTCTTCAATCACACTGTCAAGGAAACGGATTCTCTTATTTAAAGAGTCAAGCAACGTGATTTTCAGGTGCGGAAAGGCGATTTTTAAAGGAATTCCGGGGAATCCGGCGCCTGTTCCTATATCGATCACGGTTTGAACTTTACTGATATCCAGAGCCTTTACTAATGCAAGGCTGTCGATGAAATGCTTTTCGTTTACTTCTTCGTACTCGGTGATACCGGTGAGATTCATAACCTTGTTCCATTCCACCAGCATTTCGTAATATTTATCAAACTGATTAAACTGGGTATGCGTTAATGCAATACCTAATTCTGCAAGCTGTTGCTCAAATCTTTTACTCATATTGCTCCTTTTTCCCCCTAAAAGTACACATCTTTGCGGAAAATAAACAGTAATTTACACTGTTTTGCACCAAATAGGTACACAATTTATGGAAAGATAGCACCTTCAAGGTACACGATAAAGTGATAATGTTTTTAAATAAATACAATCATGCACCTAAAAGGTATACGAAAAGATGAAATACATACTTTTTACCCTATAAAGTACACGATAAAACCCTTTCTTTGAAAATAGATGTGTACTTTTTGGGTGATGCCCCCAAAAGTACACATCTATATAAAGGGAAAAACAGAAACCAGAAATAATGGATTCTGTAATATCCAAAAAAAGATCAAAATACAGGTCGGGTTATCTGGCGGTCTAATGTCCTAAATATACCAGTAATACAGAAATATCGGCAGGTGAGACACCGGAAATACGGGATGCCTGACCGATGGAAAGCGGTCGGAACTGCTTTAATTTCTGCACAGCTTCGATTCGCAGGCTCGGAACTGCATCGTAATCGATATCTGCCGGTATTTTCCTGGTTTCAAGCTTTTTAAACTGTTCTACCTGTTTTAACTGGCGCTTGATATAGCCTTCATATTTGATGTTGATATCAATTTGTTCCATAATCTCCCGGCTGAAGCTTTCTGTCCGCATATGATCGATAGGTTCCAGAAGCTCGTAATTCAGCTCAGGACGCTTAATAAGCTCAGCAAGTGTAGATCCTGAAGTAAGAGGTGTACTGCCGCAATTTGTGAGAAAATCCGTGATTTCCCGGGAAGTTCCAACGTTGGTATGTTCAAGCCTGTGGATCTCTTTGCGGATGATTTCTTCTTTGTCTAACAACATCTGGTATCTCTCATCTGAAATAAGCCCTATTTTGTGTCCTATTTCGGTTAGTCTCTGATCGGCGTTGTCCTGGCGCAGGAGTAACCGGTATTCGGCACGTGAAGTCATCATACGATATGGTTCGTGGCTTTCTTTTGTAACCAGATCATCGATCAGAACACCGATATAAGCCTGGGAACGGTCTAAAATTAACTGCTCTCTTCCAAGAACCTCCAGTGCGGCATTGATTCCGGCAATAAGTCCCTGAGCGGCGGCTTCTTCATATCCTGAACTTCCGTTGAACTGACCGCCGCTGAACAAACCATGAATAGATTTGAACTCAAGCGTCGGATGAAGCTGCCTTGCGTCGATACAGTCATATTCAATAGCGTATGCGTTTTTAACTATTTTTGCATGTTCAAGTCCTGGGACACTTCTGTACATTTCATATTGAACATCTTCGGGAAGTGAACTTGACATTCCGCCAATGTACATTTCGTTGGTCTCCAGACCTTCTGGTTCAATGAATACCTGATGCCGTTCTTTATCGGCGAATTTTACGATTTTGTCCTCGATAGACGGACAATAACGTGGACCGGTGCCTTCGATCATACCGGAATAAAGAGGGGAACGATCCAGGTTTTTACGGATGATCTCATGGGTTGTCGGATTGGTATAGGTAAGCCAGCAGGAAGTCTGCTCAATCTGCACATCTTCCGGATTTGTTGTGAACGAAAAAGGTACAACCCTTTCGTCGCCGAACTGCTCTTCCATTTTACTGAAATCAATGCTGCGCTTGTCGATACGTGCCGGTGTACCGGTTTTGAAGCGGTACATCTTAATACCAAGCTCCTTCAGACAATCGGTCAGATAATTTGCTGCCTGCAGCCCGTTTGGACCGGTATGTGTGCTGACATCACCGTAAATGCATCTTGCCTTCAGGTAGGTTCCGGTACACAGTACAACGGCCTTGCAGCGGTATATAGCGCCAGAATAGGTCTGAACGCCCGTTACAGAACTATCTTCCACAAGGATATTGACGACTTCGCCCTGCCGGATCTCCAGGTTCTCCTGGTTTTCCAGCGTCTGTCGCATGGTATTGCTGTATTTGTTCTTATCTGCCTGGGCGCGCAGGGAATGAACGGCAGGTCCTTTAGATTTATTCAGCATCTTTGACTGAATAAATGTCTTGTCGATGTTCTTTCCCATTTCACCGCCGAGCGCATCCAGCTCACGTACCAGGTGTCCCTTTGAGGTACCGCCGATATTCGGGTTGCATGGCATCATGGCGATACTTTCCACACTTACGGTGAAAACAATCGTTTTCAGGCCGAGTCTTGCGCAGGCAAGGGCAGCTTCGCAGCCGGCATGTCCTGCACCAACTACAACGATGTCGTATGCGTCTTTATTTTCCCATACAGAATTTGCTGAATATTTCATTTACTAAATCTTCTCCTATCGTTTCTCCGGTAATGCTTCCCAGAGATTCATATGCATCCATTAAGTCAATTGTGAAAAAGTCTTCCGGCATCTGGTTTTCAATGCTCTCTGCTACCTTTTTCAGGCTGGAAAGTGCATCGGCAAGAGCTGTTTTGTGCCGGATATTGGTGATATAAACCTCATCGTTAAATGAGATATCACCGTGATAAAACATCTCTTTTAAAGTAGATTCCAGTTCGTGGATCCCAGTCTCCTCTTTTGCGGAAATATCGATCATTGGCTTAGTTATCAACGTTTCTAATGCCTTTTTGTCAACAACTGTGGATAAGTCGCTCTTATTCAGCAGGATCACTGCTTTCTTATCCCGGATCATTTCGATGATCTCGTGATCATTTTCATCAAGAGGTCTGGATGCGTCGACCACATAGATGATCAGATCGGCTTTTTCCGCATTTTCTTTTGCTTTATCCACACCGATCTTCTCTACGATATCAGAGGTATCGCGGATTCCGGCGGTATCCATGATGTTTAAAGATACGCCCTGAAGCTGGATATTTTCCTCCAGAACATCTCTTGTGGTTCCGGCAATCTCAGTTACGATCGCCTTTTCTTCGCCAACCAGAACGTTCATCAGAGAGGATTTCCCGGCGTTCGGTTTCCCGACGATTACCGTTTTGATGCCTTCTTTGATGATACGTCCGTCATCGGCAGTATCCAGAAGACGCTGGATTTTCTGCTGCAGATCCTTTACGACGCCCAGAAGGCTGTCACCATATCCGTCTACGCTGATATGCTCTGGATCATCCAGTGCGCTTTCGATAAATGCGGTATGGTAAAGGATTACTTCACGGATCTCTTTGATCTTATTGTGGACAGAGCCTTTCAACTGGTTTACAGAGCTTTGTAGTGCATAGTCATTCTTGGAGCTGATGATATCGATCACGGCTTCGGCCTGTGACAGATCCATCCGGCCGTTCAGAAAAGCCCTTTTGGAAAATTCACCGGGTTCAGCAGGCCTTGCACCGTATTTGATCACGGTCTCAAGGATCTTTCTTGTGACAAATACACCGCCGTGACAGTCGATTTCCACAGTATCTTCACCGGTGTAGCTGTGCGGTCCACGCATTAAAAGAACCAGCACTTCATCAATCGTCTGCTCTCCGTCCATGATATAGCCATAGTGAATGGTATGGCTTTTTTGTTCGGACAGAAGCTTCGGGCTTTTGCCTTTGTAAATCTTGTCAATAATAGAAAACGCATCTTCTCCGCTGAGACGCACGATTCCGATTCCGGAATTAGTCATTGCTGTGGAGATTGCTGCGATTGTGTCTGTTTTAAATCCCATTATATTGCTTCCTTCTATATATTTGTAATAAATGCGATGCTACCATTTTACCCCGAATGCAGTCAAAATGGAAGTGCCTATTGTGAAGAATGTGCTTTTACAAAGGCGAATGTATCATAGATAAAATGTGTATCCCCCTGGTGTGAAGCAGCAAAGTGACTGACCTGGGAATAAATAGTAACAGATGAATTGCAGAGATGATGGCAGCAAAAAACCGCAGCCATCAAATGACTGCGGTTTACTGTAAAAAATTCTGTTATAACGGTGCACGTACCATATTTGCCAGACCAATTAACATTAACGGCGGTTCGGTGTTACAACAACACGTCTGTATGGTTCTTCGCCTTCGCTGTGAGTAGAAACTCTGTCATCAGCCTGCAGAGCGGAATGGATGATTCTTCTTTCATAAGGATTCATCGGTTCCAGTGAGATCGGCTTTCTGCTTCGTTTTACTTTGTAAGCGATATTCTTTGCGAGATTTTCAAGAGTCTGTTTTCTTCTCTTGCGGTAGTCTTCTGTGTCGAGTTTGACACGTACATAACCATCCTGTGATTTGTTAGCTACACGGTTGGTGAGGTACTGGAGAGAATCCAGTGTCTGTCCACGCTTACCGATCAGGATTCCCATGTTTTCGCCGTTCATCTCGATTGCAAGAGCACCTTCTTCATCGATGGAGGATACGATATTTACTTCGCCCATTCCCATTGCCTGAAGTACTTCCTGTAAGAATTTCTCACAGATCTTCTGTGTCTCTTCGGTTACAACGGCTACATGAAGCTCTTTCTTCTCTTCCTGAACCGGAGCTGCTGCTGTTACGGCAGAGACTGTTTCTGTTTTGTTTTCTTTTACAAATTCTTTCTTAGGTTCTTTCTTGAAGTCCTTTTTCGAATCTTTTTTGTATTCTTTGTACTCTTTACGTTCTTTGTGTCCGCCAAAATCCTTGCGGTCTTTTTTGAATTCCTTCTTGAATTCTTTTTTGATCTCTTCCGGTTTGATTTCTTCGGCTTTGATCTCTTCTGTTACAGATTTTTTGATACGGGCACGGATAACTGCCTGACGGCTTCCGATTCCGAGGAAACCTGCGCTTCCTTTTTCGATAACATCATATTCCATCTGGTCGCTTGCTACACCGAGCTGGATAGAAGCTTCTGTGATGGCATCATCTAAAGTTTTTGCTGATACTGTAATCTCATTCATTTGACTTGTCCCCCTATTTCTGGCCTTCGTTAAAGCGCTTTACAAGGTTTGCTTTGTCTGCAAGGCTTCCTGCCTTTGCATTTTCATTTTTCTTTTTCGCTTCTTCAAGCTTTTCTTCAAGTTCTTTTGTCTGAGCAGCTGATCTTACAGGCTCGTGAATATTCTTTACGTTCTTGTGAGCCATTTTATTTACATTGCTTGCATCAACTTCTTTTTTGTTTTTACGCTTTTCAGCAGCTTTTTCCATGTTCTCCTTGATCAGTTCGTCCATTGGAATCTTGTTCAGATGTTTGTTGATGAAATACTGCTGTACCATACGGACAACGGCACTGACAACCCAGTAGATTCCAAGACCTGTAGGTAATGTGAAGCACATAAATACAGATACAAGCGGAAGCGTTACGTTCATGGACTTCATAGTAGCAGCCATCTGGTCTGCCTGCGGATTGTTGGTTGTAGCTGTTGTCTGCTGAGAAAGTTTAACACTTAAGTACTGTGACAGACCGGAAAGGATCGGGATCAGGACTGCCATGATCACAATTCCCCATGTTCCGGCTTTGACACCGGTACTGATGAGGTTCATAGGTGTCTCTGCGATATTAAGTCCAAGGAAGTTGTTCATGGACTTTAATGTATTAACAGTGCTGTCGATGGTAGTCTGCAGATCCGGAAGCTTCTTGCCAAGGGTATCCCATGTTGAAGTCTGGAATTTGTAGAGTACGTCGATCAGTACATTCTTATCAGAGTAGTCATATTTGGAGGCAGACATCAGGATCGGTTTCGCTTCTCCGATCTTTTCCATAACTTTCTGCCATCCGTCCTGAGCCATGATTGAGGTAACAAGAGGTGTGTAGACGTCTTTTACCTGTGTTACATAAGCCGGGATATTACGGATTACATAGTACATCGCCCACAGGATTGGGAACTGGATGAACATACTTAAGCATCCGCCGGTTGGTGATACTCCGTATTTTTCATATACTAACTGTGTTTCTTCCTGCATCTTCTGCATGGAAGCCTGATCATTTTTTCCTTTGTACTTCTGCTGAACCTTCTGAAGCTCAGGGTTCATTGCAGCGGACATTTTGGAAAATTTCTGCTGTTTGATTGTAAGCGGCATGAGTAAAGTATAGATGACGATTGTCAAAAGGATAATACAAATACCCAGGTTGTGAATGCCGACTAAATCCATTACCCGGTAAATACCGTTCATGATCTTACCGAGTACCCAGGCAGCCTGTCCGATGATCGGTGTGCTGACCTGTGTCATTAAAATACCTGTCATAACCTTTCCTCCATTAACATTTCCGCCCCGGTGTTTGGACGGCTCGTAGGTTAGTTAAGGCACCGGATCATATCCACCTTTTGCGAATGGATTACATCTTAAGATCCTCCATACGGTCAGAAGGCCTCCTTTAAATGCCCCATATTTTTCAATTGCCTCCAGCGCATATTCTGAGCAGGTGGGAATGTAAATGCAATGGGTATATACCTTCATAGGTGATAAATACTTTCTGTAAAAACGAATCAAATATAGTAATATCTTTTTCATAATTTCAGTGCCTCGTTGTGTATATCCGTCTTCTCGATATACTGAACTGACTAAACGCAGTCCGAATAAATGTGATGAAGTTTGCCCAGATGGATGAGAGCGCTTTCGATCTCATGGTATGACCGGTCTTTGGCGGTCGTCCTTGCGATGATCACGATATCATATCCACATTGGAACTGTTCTTCGTGTAACCTGTAACTCTCACGGATCAGCCGTGTTAAATGATGTCTTATGATGCTGTTCCCAACTTTTTTGCTGACGGAAATTCCGACGCGGTTGCGTCCGAGATCATTCGCCAGGAGATACATTACAAGGTACTTGTTGCCATAAGGTTTTCCCTTTCTGTATACAGACTGGAAATCCCTGTTTTTCTTCAATGATTCGGAAAATTTCATGCTTTATTCTCCCGATTTACATAAATTTGCATAGAAGAAAAGGCCACATATATGTGACCTATGCTGATAATACTTTTCTTCCTTTTGCTCTTCTTGCTGCAAGAACTTTTCTTCCACCTGCTGTGGCCATTCTTGCTCTGAATCCATGAACTTTCGCTCTGGAACGTTTCTTTGGCTGGAATGTCATCTTCATTGATATCCACCTCCTATCGATTCCTTCTTATATGAATAGAAGCTTATTTACGTTTTTAAGACATCGTACTTCATTATAATCAAAAAAGCTGTCTCCGTCAAGCAGTTTTAATAAAGTTTCGATCCTTATTTTAAGGAAATTATGAATAAGTTTACGGTTTTTGATTGATTCTGAAATCATTTTAAGGTAGAATATAAGAGTATGATTATGCTTATTTTGAAGATGAATGGGGCAGGAACATGGACGTCATAAAAGAAAAATGGGAAGAGATCATTCAAAAGCTGAAAGTAGAATATTTTCTATCGAACATTTCTTTTGAAACGTGGATACGCCCGCTGGAGGTATATGAGATCAGAGGCAACACCCTGTATCTTACCGTTAATTTTAAGGCGAGCATCGAACACATTCAGAATAAATATCTTCTTCCGCTTAAAGTATGTATCGCGGAAGTTACCGGGACAGAGTATCAGATCAAGTTTATTCCGAGAGATCTGCCGCGCGAGCAGCAGCGCAGATATCTGGAGGAGACTGTGCCCGTAAAAGAGAAGACACATAAGCATAAAGCGGTAAGCCCGATAGCTGAAAAAGCGAATCTGAATCCGAAGTATACGTTTGATACCTTTGTGGTAGGAGGGAATAATAATTTTGCACATGCCGCATCATTGGCAGTTGCCGAATCTCCCGGTGAGGTTTACAATCCTCTGTTTTTATATGGCGGGGTAGGACTTGGCAAGACTCATCTGATGCATTCGATCGCACACTACATACTGGACCGGGAACCATCGAAGAAAGTCCTGTATGTGACAAGTGAGACATTTACCAATGACCTGATCACGGCGATCCGCAACGGAAAGACCGGCAACGATCTGGCGATGAATGCATTCCGCGATAAGTACCGCAACAATGACGTACTTCTGATCGATGACGTACAGTTCATTATCGGCAAAGAAAGTACACAGGAAGAATTTTTCCATACGTTCAATCATCTGCACAACTCCGGAAAGCAGATCGTCATTTCCAGTGATAAACCACCGAAGGATATGACGACACTGGAGGCGCGTCTGCGGACAAGGTTTGAATGGGGACTGATCGCAGATATTTCGGTGCCGGATTACGAGACACGTATGGCGATTCTTTATAAGAAAATAGAACTGGACCAACTGGAAAGATATCAGATTCCGGATGAGGTGATCCAGTATATTGCGATGAACATCAAGACCAATATCCGGGAGCTGGAAGGCTCACTTAACAAGCTGATTGCATTATACCGGATCGGTGGAAGAAAGAACTTTGATGTTTCTCTGGCGGCAGAGGCATTGAAGGATATGATCGCACCGGACGAGAGCCGCAAGGTGACGCCGGAGCTGGTTCTGGATGTTGTCTCTGATCATTTCAACGTTTCTGTTTCCGAACTGAAAGGCAGCCGGAGGAATGCGAGAACGGCAGGAACCAGACAGATCGTGATGTATCTGTGCAGACAGATGACGGATGCATCTCTTCAGAGGATCGGCGATCTGCTCGGAGGGCGTGACCATTCCACTGTGAACCATGGTGTGGACAAGATTGCCCGGGATGTGGAAAAAGATGAAGCCTTAAGAAACACGATCGAGATCATTCAGAAAAAGATCAGCCCGCTGTAGAAAAGTTTTCCATGATCTGCCAGGGAAGAAAAAGGACTGTCCACGGACTTGTCAAAGCCTTAAATCCTTTCATATTAAGGTCTTAAAGTACTTGTCCGCAATTCAACAGATACTACTAAGATAACTACGGATTTGTTTTATATAAATATATATTTTGCGCGTCGAAAGGAGTTTTACACATTATGAAAATCAGATGTCTTAAATCAGATCTTGTGAAAGGGGTCAGCATTGTATCAAAGGCTGTTCCGACAAAGACAACCATGCCGATCCTGGAATGCATTCTGATAGATGCAACTACAGATATTATCAAACTTACAGCAAACGATATGGAGCTTGGGATCGAGACTGTGATCAGAGGTCAGATCGACGAGAAGGGAATGATCGCACTGGATGCGAGAATTTTCTCTGACATCGTAAGAAAGCTTCCTGATAATGAAATCGTGATCGAAAGTGAAGCAAACCTTCAGACGCTCATTACCTGTGAAAAAGCGAAATTCAATATCTCCGGCAAATCCGGCGAAGATTTTTCTTATCTGCCATATATTGAGAGAGAGAATCCGGTTGTCATTTCCCAGTTCACACTGAAGGAAGTGATCCGCCAGACCATTTTCTCAATTGCAGATAATGACAGCAACAAGTTGATGACAGGAGAGCTTTTCGATATGAACGGAGATCTTCTGAAAGTGGTATCCCTTGACGGACACCGTATTTCCATCCGCAAGATCGAGCTGAAGGAATCTTATGAACCGAAGAAGATCGTGGTTCCGGGAAAGACTCTGATCGAAGTCAGCAAGATCCTGTCAGGCGAAGCGGACAGCGAAGTGAGACTGTATTTCACAGCCAACCACATTGTATTTGAATTTGATGATACAGTTGTGGTATCCAGACTGATCGAAGGTGAATATTTCCGTATCGAGCAGATGCTGTCCAATGATTATGAGACAAAGGTAAGAATCAATAAAAGAGAACTTCTGAACTGTATTGACCGTGCGACACTTCTTGTAAAAGAAGGCGATAAAAAACCGATCATCATCAATATCCAGGATGAAATGATGGAACTTAAGATCAAGTCACAGATGGGTACGATGGATGAAGAGATTCTGATCACCAAAGAAGGAAAAGACCTTCTGATCGGCTTCAATCCGAAGTTCCTGATCGACGCACTTCGTGTCATCGATGATGAAGAAGTAGATCTTTACTTTATGAACGCAAAAGCTCCTTGCTTTATCAAGGATGAAGGAGAAAGCTATGTATACCTGATCCTTCCGGTAAACTTCAGCGGAGCAGTATAGGAATTTAGAGAGGACAAAAATTATGGAGACAATCAAACTCAGAGACGAATTTATCAAGCTTGGCCAGGCACTGAAGGCGGCAGGTCTTGTAGGATCCGGTGTGGAAGCAAAGGAAGTCATTACCGAAGGTCTGGTAAAAGTGAACGGAGAAGTAGATACCAGACGTGGTAAAAAATTATACGACGGTGACGTTGTCACATTTAACGGAGAAGAGATCAAGATTGAAAAATAGGCTGGCGCAGGTATGATTATCAAATCATTAAAGTTAAAAGATTACAGAAATTATGAAATATTGAATATTGAATTTGATCATGCCACGAATATTTTTTACGGTGATAATGCGCAGGGCAAGACGAATATCCTGGAAGGGGTGTATCTGTCAGGAACCACAAAGTCTCACAGGGGGACGAAGGACCGGGATCTGATCCGGTTCGGGCAGGATGAAGCTCATATCGAGACGGTTATCGAGAAAAATGGTGTTCCATGGCAGATTGACATGCACCTGAAGAAGAACAGTCCGAAGGGAATCGCGATCAACAAGGTTCCGATCCGGAGGGCGAGTGAGCTTTTTGGACTGACGAATTTTGTGTTTTTCTCGCCGGAGGATCTGAACATTATTAAAAATGGTCCGGCGGAGAGGAGAAGGTTCATGGACCTGGAGCTTTCACAGCTCGACAAGGTGTATTTAAGTGACCTGGCAAATTATAACCGTACACTTAATCAGCGGAACCGTCTGCTGAAGGATACCTATTACAGAGATGACATACTGGATACGCTGGATGTGTGGGATATGCAGCTGGTTCAGTATGGAGAAAAGATTATTCAGAGAAGGATCCGGTTTATTGAGGAGGTCAATGCGATAATCGGAGACATTCACCATAAACTGACGGGAGGCAGGGAAAGGATCAGCCTTTCGTATGAGCCTGGATGCGGAGCACTTTCGCTTGAGGCGGCGCTTGAGAAGAACAGGGAGCGCGATATCAGGATGAAGAGTACCTCGGTGGGACCTCACCGGGACGACATCTGTTTTATGGCAGGAGGGATCGACATCCGCAGATTTGGATCGCAGGGGCAGCAGAGGACAGCGGCACTTTCGCTGAAACTGTCTGAGATCGAGCTGGTACGGCAGATCATAAAGGATACGCCGGTGCTGCTGCTTGACGATGTATTGTCTGAACTTGACAAACACAGGCAAAACTATTTACTGGACAGTATTCATGATATACAGACTCTGATCACCTGTACGGGACTTGACGAGTTTGTCAATCATCGATTTTCAATAAATAAAGTATTTCATGTTCAGAACGGACATGTATCAAAAGAGAATTAGGAGGATCAATATGAGTGCAGAATATGGAGCAGACCAAATCCAGATACTGGAAGGGCTGGAAGCAGTAAGAAAGAGACCTGGTATGTATATCGGCAGTACATCTTCAAGAGGACTTCACCATCTTGTCTATGAGATTGTTGACAACTCGGTGGATGAAGCGCTTGCAGGATACTGTGATCATATCCAGGTGTTCATCAATCCGGATAATTCAATTACGGTTATAGATAACGGACGTGGTATTCCGGTGGGGATCAATCACAAAGCAGGACTCCCTGCGGTAGAGGTTGTATTTACCGTGCTTCATGCCGGCGGTAAATTCGGCGGTGGAGGATACAAGGTATCCGGTGGACTTCACGGAGTAGGAGCTTCCGTTGTAAACGCACTTTCTGACTGGCTTGAAGTTGAGATCTGCCACGAAGGAAAGGTATACAGACAGAGATATGAAAAAGGACATGTTGTTTACAAGCTGAAGGTTGTAGACGAATGTGATCCGGAAAAGACAGGAACCAAGGTAACCTTCCTTCCGGACGAAACCATTTTTGAAGATACAGTATTTGATTATGATGTGTTAAAACAGAGATTCCGTGAGATGGCGTTCCTTACCAAGGGACTTCGCATCAGCCTGACTGATCTTCGGGATGAAGAACCGAAGGAAAGAGTTTTCCACTATGAAGGCGGTATCAAGGAGTTTGTCCAGTACTTAAATCGCAGCAAGACTCCGCTTTACGAGCAGATCATCTACTGTGAAGGAACAAAAGATAACGTAGAAGTTGAAGTTGCTATGCAGCACAACGATTCTTATACAGATAACACCTATGGTTTTGTAAATAATATCACAACACCGGAAGGCGGAACCCATGTAGTCGGCTTTAGAAATGCCATTACAAAAACATTTAACGACTACGCAAGAAAGAACAAATTATTAAAGGACAGCGAGCCGAATCTTTCCGGAGAGGATATCAGAGAAGGTCTGACTGCGATCATCAGTGTCAAGATCGAGGATCCTCAGTTTGAAGGACAGACCAAGCAGAAGCTGGGAAACAGTGAAGCGAGAGGCGCGGTTGACAGTATCGTCAGCAGCCAGCTTCAGATCTTTCTGGAACAGAATCCTGCTATTGGAAAATCTATTGTTGAGAAGTCTGTCATGGCACAGAGAGCAAGAGAGGCAGCCAGAAAGGCGAGAGATCTTACCAGAAGAAAATCCGCGTTGGAAGGCATGTCACTTCCTGGAAAGCTTGCAGACTGTTCTGACAAGGATCCGTCCAAGTGCGAGATCTACATCGTAGAGGGAGACTCTGCGGGAGGTTCTGCGAAGACAGCCCGTGACAGAGCAACCCAGGCGATCCTGCCGCTTCGTGGAAAGATCCTGAATGTTGAGAAGGCAAGACTGGATAAGATCTATGGCAATGCCGAGATCAAGGCGATGATTACGGCGTTTGGTACCGGAATCCATGACGACTTCGATATTTCCAAACTGAGATATCACAAGATCATCATCATGACCGATGCCGATGTCGATGGAGCACACATCAGTACCCTGCTTCTGACTTTCCTCTATCGTTTCATGCCAGAACTGATCAAGCAGGGTTATGTATATCTGGCACAGCCACCGCTTTATAAGCTGGAGAAGAATAAAAAAGTCTGGTATGCATACAGCGATGAAGAGCTGGCGAAGATCATCAGCGAAGTCGGACGTGATCAGAACAATAAGATTCAGCGATACAAAGGTCTGGGTGAGATGGACGCAGAGCAGTTATGGGATACCACAATGGACCCGCAGCATCGAATCTTGAGAAGAGTGACAATGGACGATGAGACATCTTCCGAACTGGATCTTACCTTTACAACCCTGATGGGAGATAAAGTAGAACCAAGACGAGAATTTATCGAAGAGAATGCAAAATTTGTTAAGAACTTAGATATATAGGAGAAAACCAATGGAAGATAATATTTTTGATAAAGTTCATGAAGTGGATATGAAAAAAACCATGGAAGAGTTCTATATCGATTATGCCATGAGTGTTATTGCTTCTCGTGCGCTTCCGGATGTAAGAGACGGTCTGAAACCTGTTCAGAGACGTATTCTTTATTCGATGATCGAGCTGAACAACGGTCCTGACAAACCGCACCGTAAATGTGCGCGTATCGTCGGTGATACCATGGGTAAATATCACCCGCATGGTGACAGTTCTATTTACGGAGCCCTCGTTAATATGGCACAGGACTGGTCTACCCGCTACATTCTTGTAGACGGTCACGGCAACTTTGGTTCTGTGGACGGTGACGGTGCTGCCGCAATGCGATATACCGAAGCAAGACTTAGTAAGATCTCGATGGAAATGACAGCGGATATCAACAAAGACACCGTTGATTTTGCACCGAACTTTGATGAGACAGAAAAAGAACCGACCGTACTTCCGGCAAGATTCCCGAACCTTCTGGTAAATGGAACATCCGGCATCGCGGTAGGTATGGCAACCAATATTCCGCCGCACAACTTGAGAGAAGTCATTGGTGCGGTTGTGAAAATCATTGATGACCAGATCGAAGATAAAGATGAGACTACGATCGAAGAGATCATGGAGATCATCAAAGGACCTGACTTTCCGACGGGAGCAACCATCCTTGGAACAAGAGGGATCGAGGAGGCTTACCGTACAGGACGCGGAAAGATCCGTGTACGTGCGGTATCCAATATCGAGCCAATGGCAAACGGAAAGCACAGAATCGTTGTAACCGAGCTTCCGTACATGGTCAATAAAGCCCGTCTGATCGAGAAGATCGCGGAGCTTGTAAGAGATAAGAAGATCGATGGAATCACAGACCTGAGCGACCAGTCAAGCCGTGAAGGTATGCGTGTTTGCATCGAACTGAGAAGAGATGTGAACCCGAATGTCGTTCTGAACCAGCTTTACAAGCATACACAGCTTCAGGATACATTTGGTGTGATCATGCTTGCATTGGTCAATAATGAGCCGAAGGTTATGAGCCTTCTGGAAATCCTGAACCATTATCTGAAACATCAGGAAGACGTTGTGACCAGACGTACCAAATACGAACTGAATAAGGCGGAAGAACGTGCACACATCTTGGAAGGTCTGCTGATCGCACTGGATAACATTGATGAAGTCATTAAGATCATCCGTGGATCCAAGACGGTGCAGATCGCAAAGACAGAGTTGATGAGCCGCTTTAACTTAAGTGATGCGCAGTCCCAGGCAATCGTAGATATGCGTCTGAGAGCTCTGACCGGTCTGGAAAGAGAGAAGCTGGAAGCAGAGTATGCAGAGCTTGAGAAGAAGATTGCAGAATATAAGGCAATCCTTGCAGACAGAAAGCTTCTGCTTGGTGTCATCAAGAAAGAAATCCTTGTGATTTCTGAAAAATACGGAGATGACAGAAGAACAGCCATCGGATTTGATGAATACGACATTTCCACAGAGGATCTGATTCCGAGAGAAGATGTGGTGATCACCATGACAAAGATGGGATACATTAAGAGAATGAGCAACGATACCTTCAAGAGCCAGAACCGTGGCGGTAAGGGTATCAAGGGTATGCAGACTCTGGATGAAGACTATGTAGAAGAGCTGTTCATGACCAATACACACCAGTACATTATGTTCTTTACCAATACCGGACGCTGTTATCGCCTGAAAGGATATGAGATTCCGGAAGCAGGAAGAACTTCCCGTGGTACAGCGATCATCAACATCCTTCAGCTTCAGCCGGATGAGAAGATCACTGCCATGATTCCGATCAAGGAATTCAAAGAAGGAGATTATCTGTTCATGGCAACCAAGAAAGGTCTTGTGAAGAAGACCCCGATCCTGGATTACGCAAATGTAAGAAAGACAGGACTTGCCGCAATTACACTCCGCGAGGATGATGAACTGATCGAGGTTAAGATCACAGACAACGAAAGAGATGTTGTTCTTGTAACCCAGTATGGACAGTGCATCCGTTTCCATGAATCTGACGTACGTTCAACCGGAAGAACCTCTATGGGTGTTCGTGGTATGAATTTAAGTGACCGGGACGAAGTGGTTGCAATGCAGCTTGATGTGCAGGGTGAAGAGCTTCTGATCGTATCTGAAAAGGGTATGGGCAAGAGAACCCGTATGGAAGAATTCACAGCTCAGAACCGTGGCGGAAAAGGTGTGAAGTGTTATAAGATCACAGAGAAGACCGGTAATGTAGTCGGCGCGAAGGCAGTCAATTCAGATGATGAGATCATGATCATCAATACAGACGGTATCGTGATCCGTATGGAATGTGCAGGCATCTCCGTACTTGGAAGAATCACATCTGGTGTCAAGCTGATCAATCTGAAGGAACATGAAGAAGTTGCAAGTATTGCAAAGGTGCGTAAGGCTTCTCGTGAACTGGAGGAGAATGCAGAAGAGACAGCGGAAGAAGCAAATGCAGAAGAAACTGCTGAGACGGCTGTAGAAGAGCAGACAGAAGAATAAAAATCTGAGCGAAAGTAGAAATACAGAAGCAGGATAAATCATAAAGAGACTGGACAGAGGATATGCAAATGCCTTGTCTGGTCTCTTGCTTTGTTTTGTGAGGCTGCATGGAAAGAAAATGTTATGGTATGTCTTACATTTGCTCTGGTAAAAGCCAAATTTTTAATATGGAAAACAAAGAAGCCCGGAAACGCTGCGACAAACAGGCATTTCCGGGCTTCGTAGAGGGGCTGGATTATTATTTTGCCAGACTTTAAATATTCTGGCAGGCGCGTGCATCTTACTGTGCAACAGCTCCAAGTCTCTTGCGGATTTCAGGACCGATGATCATAGCGATCACCATCTTGATCAGGTCCGCCGGGATAAATGGAATGACACATACTGCAAGAGCAGCGGATACAGTGTAACCTGCCTGAACACAGAACCATGCAGTTCCGAATGCATAGCAGATGGCAGTTCCGATGATCATTCCAAGAATCTGGATCCATCTCTGGCTGAATTTGTCAATTACGATACCGGCAATGATTGCCATTGGGATGAAACCAATGATGTATCCGCCGGTTGGTCCGGCAAGTTTTCCCAGTCCTCCGGTAAATCCGGAAAATACAGGAAGTCCGACGAGCCCGAGGAGAAGGTAAATGATATAGCTGACCGTTCCTTTCTTCCAGTCCAGAAGATAAAGCGCCAGATAAATTGCAAAGTTGGTAAGTGAAATCGGCACCGGTCCGATCGGGATGGAAAGCGGTGCAAGAATGCAGGTGACAGCGGTCATAAGAGCTGTTACCGCCATTGCATAAGTATTGGTTGTACGAAGTGTCTGTGTGTTTCCCTGAGTCATGTTATGTACTCTCCTTTTAGAATGTTAATAATGTAATTGGATTGTTCCATTGCTATACAATTCCGGCAATCCTTGAACACCTCGAACGCCCATAAAATAAAGTATTCACATTATTTTAATTCATCCTTGGTGTTCAGCGTGTCAATAAATTAAGCAGATTCGATCTCGTAAGTAAAACCGGCATCCGTAATCGCCTGGATCGTATCTTTGATTCCCTGACCGTCCGCAGTAAGATAACCGGAAGCAAAAATGGAATCTACAACGCTGAGAAGTTTTTTCTCTTCGCCTTTGAAATAAACCTCGCGTCCGGCAGCGCAGCGGATATCGGACTGCGGAACCAGAAGTCTTGCAAGGCAGAGAACTTTCATGCAATACTCAGTCGTGAGTCCGGAGATATCAGCGTCACCGAGAGGAGTTCCCGGAATCGGCAGTAGGAAGTTGATCGGCAGGGCTTCCGGCTGAATCTCGCGAAGTTCCAGAAGCATATCTACGACATCTTCTTTACTTTCACCCATTCCGATGATTCCGCCACTGCAGATCTCGAATCCAAGTCTCTGAAGCATCTTGATATTCTGAACGCGCTGTTCAAATGTATGGGTAGAGCAGATGTGGCTGTAATAAGCCCGGCTGCTGTTCAGATTGTGGTTGATCCGGTCAAGCCCGGCCTCTTTCAGCATCAGAGCCTGCTTTTCAGTAAGAAAGCCGATGGAGCAGCAGAGATGCGTTCCCTCTTCTTTCATCTTGCGGATCTTAGAAGCAAGTTCTTCAATCTCTTCATCGGTAAATTTCATACCGCTTAGTCCGATACAGTGTCTGGACAGATGATGTTCATTTACAAAATCATTGTCTTTATATAATTTTTCATCGGCTACCCATTTATATTTATCGATATCGGCCTTTGAACGACAGGATTGTGCACAGTAAGCGCAGTCCTGGGAGCAGTTGCCGCTACGGGCATTGGTAAGAATATGAATACTTACATGATTGCCCTTGTATTTTCTGCGCAGTTTTTCAGCTTGTGCAATGAGCTGGTCGAGTTCTTCGTCCGGTGTATTCAGGATTGCAATTGCATCTTCTCGTGAAAGCACCGGATCTGTAGTTGTTTCGATTTCAGAAATCATAAGTAAACCTTCCTTGGTAAAAAATATCAAATACATTTCACACTTTACCATGCAAAAGAAAGAATGTCAACTTAAAATTTTATAAGGTTAACAATAGAGACGATACAGGTTTATTTGAAGATGATTACATTGCAGATGAAAAAAAACCATAGTATAATAAAAACAGATTAAGACAAATGCAGGAGGAAAAACCAATGCGTACAGTGAACGTGGAAGAGATTTCAAAGAATATCAAAGAAATGTGCATTGAAGCGAACCATTTTCTCTCAAAGGATATGGATATTGCGATGAAAAATGCAGTTTCAACAGAGAAGTCTCCACTTGGGAAAAAGATTTTAAGCCAGCTTCAGGACAACCTGAAGATCGCAGGAGAAGATATGATCCCGATCTGCCAGGATACAGGTATGGCAGTTGTATTTCTTGAGATCGGACAGGATGTGCATTTTGAAGGTGGAGACCTTGAAGATGCGGTCAATGAAGGAATCCGTCGCGGATATGTCGATGGATATCTGAGAAAATCCGTTGTCAAAGATCCGATTCTCAGAGAGAATACAAAAGATAATACACCGGGAATCATTCATTATAAAATCGTTCCGGGCGATCAGGTGAAGATCAAGGTTGCACCGAAAGGTTTTGGAAGTGAGAATATGAGCCGTGTGTTTATGCTGAAACCGGCAGATGGAATCGAAGGAGTAAAAGAAGCAGTTCTTACGGCAGTGAAAGATGCCGGACCGAATGCCTGTCCTCCGATGGTTGTCGGCGTGGGAATCGGCGGCACATTTGAAAAATGTGCACTGATGGCAAAAGAAGCACTTACAAGAGAGGTAGGAAGCCATTCAGACATTCCATATGTAAAAGAACTGGAAGAAGAATTACTGGAGCGGATCAACAAGATTGGAATCGGACCGGGCGGACTTGGGGGAAGTACAACCGCACTGGCTGTCAATGTCAACACTTATCCGACTCATATTGCCGGACTTCCGGTAGCGGTAAATATTTGCTGTCATGTTAACCGCCATGTGATCCGTACTATTTAATTTACCGGGGAATCCCGAAAAGACTTTCTGTGCCGAAGATATGTACTCGCGTGAAGATGAAGCATGTTACAAAGGGTTTCTGCCGGTGAGAGGATGTGTAATATTTAAAGAAAAATGAAAAGAGGACAATTATGAATACAAATGTAGATGTAGACGCAATGCGAAAAGATGCGGTTGAGATTTTCCAGAAAGGGTTTGCCTGTTCAGAGTCGGTGATCTATGCGATCAAAAAGGGCTTTGATCTTGAAATGTCAGATGATGCGATCGCTATGTCATCCGGATTCCCGTGGGGACTCGGAGATGGTGGCTGTATTTGCGGCGCACTTGCTGGCGGAACGATGTGTATTGGCTATTTCTTCGGAAGAAGAACGCCGGGAGATGATGCATTTTTAAAATGTCAGAGACTGACAAAAGAGCTTCACGATGCGTTTAAAGAATACTGCGGAGCTACATGTTGTCGTGTGCTTACAAGAGGGAAAGAAAAGAATTCTCCGGAGAGAAAAGCACAGTGCATCAGTTTTGTGGAATTTACAGTGGGAAAATTAGCTGAAATTATTTTAAGAGAATTATAAGACTCCTGTTGGCAGTTAAAAACGCCGCAGCAGAATACAGAAAAAGAATCAGGAAGGAAAAGGATATGGAAAGACATATTACAGTTCCTGTAGTAAAGGAAGAAATACAGGATTTAAGAGCAGGAGACTATGTATATCTTACGGGAGTTATTTATACCGCCCGTGATGCTGCTCATAAAAGAATGGATGAAGCACTTTCGGAAGGAAAGGAGCTTCCGCTTGATATTAAGAATCAGATGATTTATTATATGGGACCATCTCCGGCGAGGGAAGGAAGACCGATCGGCTCGGCAGGACCGACAACAGCAAGCAGAATGGACAAATATGCACCACGCCTTCTGGATCTGGGACTTGGCGGAATGATAGGAAAAGGGAAAAGAAGCCAGGCTGTCCGGGATGCGATCGTGAGAAATAAAGCAGTTTATTTTGCAGCAGTCGGAGGAGCAGGAGCACTCCTTTCAAAATGTATCAAAAAAGCAGATGTGATCGCATATGATGATCTCGGCACAGAAGCGATCCGCCGTCTGGAGATCGAAGACCTTCCGGCAATTGTTGTGATCGACTCCGAGGGCAATAATTTATACGAGACAGCCGTAAAAGAGTATGCGGAGGAATAGAGAATGAATTGTGTGAAAAGAATTGCACTTATGGTAATTCGGAATATTCTGCTTGTTCCGTTTATGTGGTGCAAGCTGTGTTACTATGCCGCACATGTAGACAAGTATCCGGAGATCACTCGGTATAAGCTTCTGAAATATATTGTCAAAAGAGCCAATAAAGGTGGAAATGTAACAATCGAAGCATATGAAAAAGAAAATATCCCCAAAGAGGGAGGGTTTATGTTTTTCCCGAATCATCAAGGGCTTTATGATGTACTCGCAATTGTTGATGCCTGCCCGCGCCCGTTTTCAGTGGTGGCAAAAAAAGAAGTGGAAAATGTTCCGCTTCTCAAGCAGACATTTAAATGTATGAAGGCCTACATGATCGACCGCGAAGATATCCGCCAGTCTATGCAGGTGATCATGGATGTTACAGAAGAAGTAAAGAAAGGAAGAAACTATCTGATCTTTGCAGAAGGAACCCGCTCAAAGATGGGAAACAAGCTTCTTGAGTTTAAAGGTGGAAGCTTCAAGGCGGCAACAAAAGCGAAATGCCCGATCATACCGATTGCGTTGATTGATTCTTTTAAACCGTTTGATACAAATAGTATTGCACCGGTAACGGTACAGGTACATTTTCTGGAACCGATTTATTATGAAGAATATCAGAATATGAAGACAACAGAGATCGCAAAAGAAGTAAAAAGAAGAATAGAAGAAACCATATCTGAATATGAACCAAAGGAAGTATAAAATATAGATAAGGTAAAAAGGGACAGACTCTTTGCTAGATATAGTGAAAAAGAGCCTGTTTCTTCTATATATAGATAAATAGAAAACAAACTCAAAAAAAGAAAAAAATAATCGAAAAAACCGTTGACAGAAAGAGGGTTCTTAGGTATAATTATCAATGCGCTGTGAAGTTACATTAAAAGTATGTAAACGCACAGTTAAATACAGACCTTGGATCGGGCTGAGGAGAAATACTCAAGAGGCCGAAGAGGCGCCCCTGCTAAGGGTGTAGGTCGGGCAACCGGCGCGAGGGTTCGAATCCCTCTTTCTCCGTTTTGTTTGAAAATAACTTCTGAAAAAACTTCAAAAAAGTTGTTGACAGACAAGAAGATATATGATAATATATCAGAGTTGCTGCTTGAGAGATTTCAAAAAAGCATCAAAAAATAATTTAAAAAAGTTGTTGACAAACATGAGACACTTTGATATAATATAAAAGCTGTCGCATGAAACGGCAACAACAAAAAAGAACATTGATAACTGAACAATAGACAACAAACCCTGAAAATTCTTTAAAGAGATTTTTCAAGAACGGACATCGAAAGATGTCAAACCAGAACAGTAAACAGGAACGAAATTGCTAGCAGTGATTTTGAACTGGATACAAAC